>CAJIZD010000004.1:0-95167 GCA_905181795.1 uncultured Planktomarina sp.
AGGCTTAGTAGAGTGCCTTTGTTGTATAGCGGTAATTGCTTGATCCAGCTTACCTTATCTCTCTAAGAGACTTACCAAGGTTGTTATAAACTTCAGTATAGTTAGGCTTAAGCGAGATGCATTTGTTATAAGCCTCTATGGCCTCATCAACTTGCCTTGATCTTGAAGAGCCTTACCAAGGTTGTTGTAAGTATCAGCATAATCTGGCTTAAGTATTGATTTGTTATATACATCAATAGCTTCATCTAGCACTTCTTTGAAGAGCATTACCCATGTTGTTATAGGCATCAGCATAATTAGGTTGAAATGATAGTGCCTTTTTAAATGCTTCAATAGCCTCATCTAAGCTTACTTTGGTCTTAAAAATATTACCCATGTTATTGTAAGCTGATGCATAATTAGGCTTAAGTAATAGTGCCTTGTTACAACCTTCTAAGGCTTCTCGAGCTACCTTGATCCTTAAGAGCAAGACCCATATTGCTATAGGCTTCAGCATAATCAGGCTTGAGTGAAATGCATTTATTATAAGCCTCGATAGCTTTCTTTAAATCGTCCAAGCTCTTGAAGGGTAATACCAAGGTTGTTATAGGCTTCAGTATAGTTAGTCTTTAAAGCTATTGCTTGTTATATACCTCAATAGCCTCGTCGAACTTGCCTTGATCTTTAAGAGCAACACCCATGTTATTATAGGCATCAGCATAATCAGGTTTGAGTAAGATAGCATTTTTTGTAGGCATTTATTGCTTTGTCCAACATTCCTGTTTGAGAAGCTGATGCGCCCAAAATATTCCAAATAGTAAATGCTTCTGGGTACTGGTTTGTAAGAACTTGTCGCTTGCTCAACTGTAACTGTGAATTGTCCCTGATTATACAGGTTAATTAGTTTGTTTAACTGTGTCCTGAGGCGGTGTTCGCTTAACATTATATCGCTTTAGACTTTTCTAAAGCCGCCAATCCCTCCTGAGCTCTTTTGTTTTTGGGATAAAGCTTGTAGGACCGCTCGGTATAGCTTTTGGGCTTCTGCAAGCTCGTTCTTCATTACATAAGATTTAGCCTTCAGTAGGGCCTGATCAACGGATATTTTTGTAAACATTAGATTACTCTAATATGATGAAGCCTTTATCCTCAACTAATAATAGGTTATATTATTGTAGAAGGTCCGACTAATATTAACGTTGAAAATCGTGGACGATACCTTATATTTTTAGATATTTAAAAGTTTTTTGTTAATAATAAAGATGTAAATCTAATTTATAGCAACGCAACGTCAAGGGATTAATTTTTTTAGATCTAATTTTATCATTTTCAACTTGTCTAATTAAAAGATTTTTAAATATGAAAGAAAACAGTGGGCATAAGACAAATCCTAAAATGTGTTGTATTTTTGCAACATCAAAAAAATTTAGTCGAAATATTTAAAGATCTACATAATTGTTCGGCTTTAAGTGCTATCTATATACCAATTCAAATCCCATGGTGGGGTTTGTGCATAAACTTTAAAGCTTAATTTTGCTTTAAATAACAAAAAGGGGATACGCAATGCGTAAATTACTTTTAGGTACAACTGCCTTAGCGGCAGCTGTTACATTGTCTGCGACTGCAACTGTTGCAGCAGCTGACGTAGCTATCAGTGGTAGTTCTGGATTTTTTGAGTGGGACTACTCAAATGTTCAACTCTGATATCACTGCTAATAGACGGAACAGCTTTCGGTCAAGATTCAGAAGTGTAAATGGTTACAATTCTACTAACAAAACTGATTCTGGCTTAACAATCACTGCTGGCCAAACTGAATTTGTGACTGACAAAGCTTCTGCTGGTCAAGTATCAGATGACTGCTTCCTGTCAATCTCAGGTGGTGTTGGTAAACTAGTTTTAGCCGGTCACGATGGTGCTTGGCTAATGACTGACTTTGGTGCATCTGCACCTGCTGATGCGTTATATCCAGGTAGAAAGCATGGATGCTGGTAACAGTGCTGCAATCAACATGAAAGATGCTCATGGTGTTGCAGCTGCTGATGCTAACAAGATTTCTTACCACCTTCCCAGCCATGGGCGGATTAACTGCTGCTGCATCTTCTTACTGAATGCTTCAGGTGCAGCAGGTGCTGCTGACGACCACAGCATTTGCAGCTATGAATATGTACTCAATGTCAGCTGGTGGAGCCTCAAGTATCAATTGCTGGTGGTACAGGCTACTACAGTTGAAGCTGCAGGTGCACAAGATCATGGATCAACACAACTTATGGGTGCTTCAAGTTGCCTCTGGTAATATCTCTGCAAGCCCTATATCTATCTAAGGCTTCTTACGAAGGATGCAATCCAATTGATGAGAGCTTCAACACGGTGCAGCTGTTAAGCTATGCAAAGTAGGCTGCCGGTACGACTTTAGTTGGTGCTTTCACTACTGAACTTGAAGACGATTCTACGTCATGAAGAGTTATTCAAGTATGCTGGTGTTGAACTTGCAATACACAATTGCTCCTGGTTTATCTGCTGTGATCAACGTAGAAGACTATGACTATGAAGTATGGTACTGCTGCAGGTAGCTGCTGCTGACTCTGGTACAGCAGCAAAGCTTAACTATTAAAGCATCATTCTAATTGCTTTAATAAAGTATTAAAAGGCGGCTTTGCCGCCTTTTTTTTGTATTTATATTATTATGATTTTATTAAAATGTTAATAACTTAAATATTAATAGTTATATAAGTGATCAAAATAGGTTTAATTATGATTAAAAAATTAATATTAATTCTTTTTTTCATTAATTTCATCTTGTTCAGTAATAACTTGCTTAGTAGCAATCCAGTTTCAGGTGAAAAACCAACACCGGGACTTTTCTCTAAAGACTCAAGTAAAGGGTATCTCTCTTGATAGTATTTTAATCCCAGAATCTGCTAAAAGTTCTGAAAGTGTTGCAATACGTGAATGCCTATCTTATGGAGGGCCTCTTTGAAATTCTTGTCTTTTGCTCCTCTGATATCAACTGATGCACTTGGTGGAACTATTATTTCAGACTGGTATGTTAATAAAAATAATAAAAATCAGCGTCATGAAAATCACCGCTTTTATTAAGACTAGCTGAGCTAAGATCTAACGGTATAGGTGTTAAAGTTCATATTCAAAACTTCAAAGATGGCTCTTGGTCTGAAACATATACCAGTAAAGATCTAGAGACAAAAATTGAAGACAATATCTTAAACGAAGCCAGAAACCTTAGAATAAAATCAAAAAAATAATTTAAAATCATATAAATATTTATATATAAGAAATTTATAGTTTAAACTTTTAAATCTAGGATAGATTTTAACAAAATAAATATTGAGTTCTTGATACGATTGCGTATTAGATTTTTATGTTTTATCCACTTGTGATAGCATGCATTTGTACAGTACACTTATATAAGAAGTAACTTATCGAAAAAATAAATTATGAAATTTAATACAAAAATTAATAGTAAAAAATTATCTATTGGATTTATAGGCGCTGGTAATATGGGTTTGCCAATGATTAAAAATCTTATTAAAGCTGGGTTTAATGTAAAAGTTTTCGATTGGAATATAAAAGTTACAAAAAAACTGGATAAGGAAAAGATAATAGCTGTTAACAATTTAAGGGCTATAGCTAAAAGTGATTTCATAATTTCAATGCTTCCTAACACCACAGATGTCGAAAGTGTTTTTAATAATGAAAATGGCATTAATCAATTTTTGAATCCAGGAACCATAGTTATAGATATGAGCACAATTTCTTCAACTCTTCAATAGAGCTTGGAAAAATTTTACAAAAAAAACAAATTGAATTTCTTGATGCGCCTGTTAGTGGAGGTGTTAAAGGCGCAATTAATGGCACTTTATCTATTATGGTTGGTGGTAAAAAAGAAACTCTATAAAAAATCTTTAGATATTCTCAATTCGATGGGTAAGAATATAATATACGCTGGAAAATCTGGTATGGGACAAATTTTTAAAATGTGCAATCAAATAATGGTTGGATCTCATATTCAAGCTATGTGTGAAGCGTTTGCATTATGTAAATCTAAAGGAGGAAATTTAGCTCTTTTAAGAGAAACTCTCATTGGTGGTTCAGCTAATTCATGGATGTTAGAAAATTTGGGAAATGCAGTTATAGACAAAAATGAAAAAGCAGGCTTTAGAATAGATTTACAATTAAAGGATTTAAAATTAGCAAGTGACGCCGCTTTTGAAGGTGGGGTACCATTACCTGGGTTATCTCTAGTTTTAGCTTTATACCTTGAAACAAGAGCCCATAATGAAGGAAAAAATGGAAATCAATCTTTATTTAAGGCATATGACAGGATGACTAACCAAAATTAAGTTACTTAATAATAATTATTTACCTTCAAAAATCCTAATATCTCTATCTGCGCCTCCATCTAGAGCTTTAAGTGCCTCTTGATATTCTGGACTATTATAAGCTGACTTAGCTTTTCTAAACTTTCGAAATTCTATAAGAACTGTTTGTTGAACAACCCCATTTTCATGAGCATCTATTATGTTAGTGATGCTAAATTTTTCCACCAGCTTTAACATAGCAGGGTGCAAGTACAAGGTAAGCATCTCTTTTTTCTGGATTTGCAGGTGATCGATGGGCACTCAAAAAGTAACCTTTGGCCATGTAAACTCCTCTTTCAAATAAATTATGATTATTATATAAATTATACTGACCTAATTCAAATTACCATTAAAAAAAGGAAATTTTTATGGACACATTATATTTAGAAAAGTCTATGAAAAGGGCTGAAATCTGGAGGCACCTTTAATTTTTTTAAGACAAAATTTTTAGGTGTTCAAAATGATATTTATAACTTTGAATTAACATTTACATCTGAAAGCTTAAATCCTTTTAAAACAGTTCAAGGAGGTATGATAGCAAGTGCACTAGACGAAGTAACATCAATTAGTGTAAATATATTTACTAAAGATGAGTTCTTACCTAGTTCAACAGATATTCATATCACTTTTCATAGGCCTTTAATGGCAGGGAAAGTATTGGGAACAGCTAAAATTATCAAACTAGGTAAAACAATTGTATCTATTGAAGGTAGATTATATTCTAGTAACGGAAAAGTATGTGCCACAGCCTTACATACTGCAGTTTTAAAAAAAACATCTGAACTTGATATTAGTGTTTAGGATCTCCAAATGATAAGAAAGGAAAACCTTCCTTCAAAAATTTGTATAACTTGTAACAAGCCTTTTTCATGGCGCAAAAAGTGGAAAGAGGTATGGGATGAAGTGAAATACTGTAGCGAAAAATGTAGGCGTAATAAATCAAGGAAAGATTTTGAAAAATAATTTTAATTCAGCAGATATTAACAGTGTTATAGAAATGGCTTGGTGTGATAAGACTAGTTTTGATTCTATTCAAGATCAAACAGGTTTAGCAGAAAAAGAAGTTATAAAAATTATGAGATCTAATCTAAAAAGGTCTAGCTTTAAAGTTTGGAGAGAAAGGGTATACGGTAGAAAAGCCAAACATGAAAAAAAATGAAATCCAAATTGTTTGGTTTAAAAGAGATTTAAGAATAAGTGATCATAAACCAATTTACCAGGCATCCACCAGTAAAATACCATTGTTACCAATTTATATTGTTGAACCAGAGTACTGGAAACAACCATTTGCTAGTAGAAGACATTGGCATTTCATTCATGATTGTTTGATAGAGTTACGACAAGATTTAAAACAACTTGGTCAAGGTTTGATTGTGAGAAAGTGGGTCAGTTGTTGATATATTTAAAGAATTTTCTGATCACTATTGTATTAACAATATTTATGCACACGAAGAAACTGGTAATCAATGGACTTATAATAGAGATATTAAAGTTCAAAAATGGTGTAAAAAAAATAATATTTTATTAAATGAATTTCCAACAAATGGTGTTGTAAGAGGATTAAAAAATCGATCTGAATGGTCTAAAATTAGAAAAATAAGAATTCATAATACGTTAATCAAAACACCTTTCAGCTTAACGCCTTTAAAGGGCGTGGAAGAAGGTGCTATTCCAGAAAAACATGACGCTATTTTTAAAAATAGTTTCAAAGGAAAAGTTCAAAAGGGTGGCAGAATAGAAGCCTTAATGATTTTAGAAAGTTTTTTTAAGGATAGAGGTAAGGGTTATCTGTTTAATATTTCAGCCCCTGGAAAATCTGAAATAACTAGTTCTCGTATATCAGCTCATTTAACTTGGGGAACAGTTTCTTCAAAAGAAGTACAAAATGTGATCAATATAAAAAAAGAAAACTTGTTAGATAATGAAAAAAAGTTGTGGCAAAAAAACTTAACAGCGTTGAGTTCTCGTCTGTCATGGAGATGTCATTTTGTACAAAAATTAGAAACACAACCCTCGATAGAGGTTCAATGTATGCACCCTCTTTATGAAGGTCTTAGAGAAAAGGAGTTTAAAAATGATCTGTATGATGCATGGAAAAATGGACAAACTGGTTATCCATTCATAGATGCTTGTATGAGAAGTTTAAATTATAATGGTTGGATTACATTTAGAATGAGGGCTATGTTGGTAAGTTTTGCAAGCTATAATCTATGGCTAGATTGGAGGATAACTGGTTATCATTTAGCTCAAACATTCACAGACTACGAGCCAGGTATTCATTACAGTCAATTGCAAATGCAATCAGGTGTTACTGGAATAAATACAGTAAGAATTTATAATCCCATAAAACAATCATAAGATCATGATCCTCACGGTATATTCATAAAAAAATGGGTTCCTGAACTCAAAAACATATCTGAAACATGGATACACGAACCTTGGAAAATGGAATTAAGCACCCAAAGAACAACAAAATGTATTATAGGAAGAAACTATCCAGCTCCAATCGTTGATCATACAATATCAATAAAAAAGGCAAGGTTACGAATAGCAGAGATTATCAAAAAAGATGGTTATAAAGATAAATCTAAGGTAGTTTTAAACAAAATGGGCAGTAGAAAAAGAACTAAAACTTCAAAAAATATTAACCCTCAATTACAGTTGTTATAACAAAAAACTAACTTTTTTTAGCCCTAAATGGTTTTTTTCGTTTGGGATAACAGGTAGTGCATATTTCACAAATAGTTCCATCACATGACCAAGCAGAGCAAAACTCACGCCCATAAAATATAATTTGAAGATGTAACTTATTCCATCTTTCTGTTGGAAATAGTTTTTTCAAGTCCTTTTCTGTTTGTTTAACATTCTTGCCGTTTGTTAAGCCCCATCTTTGAGCAAGTCGGTGTATGTGTGTGTCAACTGGGAATGCAGGTAAACCAAATCCCTGAGATATAACAACACTTGCTGTTTTATGACCAACCCCTGGGAGCTTTTCCAACTCGTTTATATCTTTGGGTACAATACCATCAAATTTATCAACAAGTATTTTTGATAGATCTTGAATAGCCTTTGATTTCTTTGGAGCTAAGCCACATGGCCTAATAATGTCATATATGACTTTTAGATCAACTTTTTCCATTTCAAACGGATTATTTGCGATTGCAGAATAATATAGGAGTTACTCTGTTAACGCGTTCGTCAGTACATTGTGCGCTTAGCAGAACAGCTACCAACAATTCAAAGTTATTATTATTGTTAAGTGGAATAGGAGTTTTGGGATAAATTGACTCCAAACGATCCATAATAAACTTTGCTCTTTCAGATTTTAACATTTAACTCTTCCTAAAAATCTTTTATCTATAAATGATGCATTTTAATAATTTTTTTGGTTATAAGTAAATCATGAACAAGTGGATAATTTTCAGGCAAGGTATTTTAGATGAGTTGCCTTTACAATTAGGTGTGTTTCCATTTGGTATTATATATGGGATCATGGCAATTGAAAGTGGTTTAACTCCCCTTCAATCTTTTTTAATGTCATCAATAATATTTGGAGGCGCAAGTCAGATTGTTTTCGTTCAGTTAATATCTAGCTCTTCATCAATTCCTATAATTTTAACGTCTATAACTGCGATCAACTCAAGACATTTTTTATATAGTTTGTCTATGTATGATTTTTTAATAAAACTTAAGTTAAAATGGCGTATAATATTAGCTTACTTATTAACTGATGAAGCTTATGCTGTCTCAATAAGAAAATTTATGAAAGAACCAAATAATTCTTTACTGCATTATCATCTTTTAGGAACAGGATTAACTTTATTTACATCATGGCAAACGGCAACTCTAACTGGCATATTGTTAGGGGGTAATTTACCACAATTTTTAGATTTAAGCTTTATTATTCCTCTGACATTTCTAGCTATTATTGTACCAATGATAAATTCAATATCCACATTTTGTGCAGTGTTAAGCTCAGGTCTTTCATCATTATATTTTAAAAATTTAGAATTGAGTTTATGGATTTTACTTGCTGGGATAGTTGGTTTGTTTGTAGGATTTATAACAAGAAAATTGGACAAAAAAGTATGACGTGGTTGGCTATTGTATTAAGTGGCTTTTTTACATTTTTAATAAGGTTTGTACCATTATCAGGAATAATGCCAAAAAAACTATACCCTAATATTAAATCCTCACTCCAATATATTCCCTTGGTTGTTCTAACACCAATAATATTTAATGGATTGTCAATTTATGAAAATAACATTATTTTGATTTCAGAAAATTTAAAATTATATTCAGCAATCATAGCTATTTTTGTAGCTATAGTTTTTAATAATGTTTTAATTACTATAACTGTAGGTATGTTAAGTTTTTTATTAATGTCAAACTTTTTAAACATATAGTTTATAATTAGGAGAACATGGTGAACAATAAAATTTTAGGTCTAAATGAATGTGCTAAAGATTGCCATGAAGCGGCTGTGAAAGGTGGTTGGTGGCATGACAGTGAAGGAAAAAAGAAAGAAAGAAATGTAGGTGAACTTCTGTGCTTAATTCACTCTGAAATAAGCGAAGCTATGGAAGGCGCAAGAAAAGGGTCTAATGGACACTCACCTGAAACATAAATCAATGATGGAAGTAGAGCTAGCAGATGCTATAATAAGAATTTTTGATTTAGCTGAATCCAAAAATTTTAACTTGGGTCAAACCATATACGAAAAACTTGAATATAATAGATCTAGAGCTGATCATAAAATTAAAAATCGTCTTAAAGAAGGTGGGAAGAAGTTTTAGTAACTTTAATTGAAATTGATAAATTAAATGTTATATTATTTTTATTATTAAAAGGATTTGAGATGAGAGAAACTTTAGAAAAAAATTTAGAAAAAGGTTTGTTTGCAAGCAGGTGGTTTATTGCGCCTGTCTACGTAATACTCGCCATATCTCTTGGTATAATAACTCTTAAAGTTATTCAAGAATTTATACACGTTGTTCCTCATATGTTTTCAATGACTGTTAGAGAGGTAATGTTATTTGTATTACATGTTGTTGATTTGGCTTTAGTTGGAAATTTAATTTTGATGATTATATTCGCAGGGTATGAAAATTTTGTTTCCAAAATAAGCGCAGCTGAAAATAGTGAAGATAAACCAAGTTGGATGGGTAAAGTTGATTTTAGTGATCTAAAATTAAAATTAATAGCTTCAATTGTTGCAATTTCAGGTATTAATTTATTAGAAATTTTCATGGATATTGAAAGTGTTCCGGATAGAGAAGTACAGTGGATGATCATAGTTCATTTAGTATTTATAATTTCAGGTGTTCTCTTAGCTGTTATGGACTACATTGCATCAAAAACCTCAAAACATTAAAAGTCTAAATCTATATCTTTTAATTTAGTCAACTTTTAAAAGGTTTAAAATGAACTCTCAAGTATCAAACATGATGTCTATTGATGATCATGTAGATAAAATCAATGAAGCCAAAAATAAAGTTCAAAATGGAATATTTGAAATGGCGGAGGCTATTACTGAGGCTGTAAATCAGCTAGATGGCAGACAAGCAGAACTATCTGAAAAACTTGGGATGTCGAAAGGTACTATTTCAAAATGGGTTTCAATTGGTTCAAATAGACTTTTAGTAAAAATGAAAGATAAAGCTCCATTATCGTTTAATTCTCTTTATCAATTAAGCTCCTTGGATAATCAATATAATAAAATTTATGGGCAAAAGGTGGCTGAAAAGAAGTTTCTTGAGCTATTTGAAAATGAAAAAATAACTCCTTTATCTCAAAGGAATGATATAGATAAAATTATAAGATCCCAAAAAAAAATAATAACAACCACAACAAAAGATAATAAAGGAAGCATAGTAAATCATCTTGAAGCTCAAGCGAAGACTGCAGTGAATTCAGAAATGAAATTACATGTTTTGATTAAATCAAATCTTTTTTTTAATACAATAATTGTTGTTCCATCTTCCAATCAATTAGAGAAATGGAAATATATAAGAAACGACATTAATGAAGACTATCCTCTAAGAAACTTAGAAAATCCAGACAAAAATATTCTTCAGCAGTGTATTATTAAGGTGAAGGCTAGAGATATAGACGTGGCTATGTCGTGTCTTAATAATTGGGGATATAATTATAGTAATATTTTAATTCCAAATCAGAAAAAAAATGCTCTTGTAAGCATAAATAATGAATATGTTGTCATTAAGGGTGAAAGAGGCCGATCAAAAGAGATTAATTCTGTTATTAAGTCAAATAACAGTGTTGACCTGATTAATTATGCGGAAAACATAGGGGCAGAACCTTTTTTGTTTGTAGGAGAAATTGTAAAAGTAAAAAATTGGGTTTATTGTGTGGGTTGATTTTTTAGTTTCTCATGAGAAACGAAGTTGTTAAATAATATTCCTTGTTACTTTTTTCATATATTATAATGTAATTAAATGACCATTACTAAAGTATTAGTGCCATCAGGAGTTCTTGGCTTAGGATTTGATATAGAAGCCTTAAAGCATGGTATAAAAAACAAGCCTGATATAATAAGTATTGACGGGGGGTCTACTGATAGTGGACCTGCGTCATTAGGCTCAGGCACATCTAAATATTCCCGTGCAGCTATCAAATCAGAGTGGAAAACACTTATGCAAGCAAGAAAGGAAGCAAACGTCCCCTTAATTATTGGTACTTGTGGCACTTGTGGTACTAACTCAATGGTTGACTGGATGGAAGAAATTACAATTGAGTTAGCCGAAGAGTTAGGTCAATCTCTGAAAATTGCTAAATTATATTGCGAACAAAACATAGATTTTCTAAAAAATAAGCTTAAGATTAACAGAATTTTCCCATTAGAACCTGCACCAACCTTAAACGTTCACTTACTAGATGATTTATCTCATGTAGTTGCTCTTGCAGGGGCCGAGCAAGTTATAGAAGCCATTAATACAGGTGCTGACATAATATTGGCAGGAAGAACAACAGATACCGCAATAATATCTGCTTTACCATTAATGAATGGTATTGATCCAGGTTTTGCTTGGCATGGAGCTAAAATAGCAGAATGTGGAGCATTATGTTCAAGCAACCCAACCTCTGGTGTAGTAATAGTAGAATTTGATAAAACTGGTTTTAATGTTGAAGCAATGTCAGATAGTGCAATTTGTACTCCTGAATCCGTTTCTGCTCATATGTTGTATGAAAATGCCGATCCTTATATCTTGTACGAGCCAGGTGGATATATTGACGTAACAAATGCGTGTTATCAATCTATTAATTCAAGAAAAGTTCGAGTACAAGGTGGTTTGTGGGTTTCATCTAAAAAATATACAGTAAAACTAGAAGGAGCCAGAGTATCAGGATATCAAACCTCTCTGTTAGTATTGTTAAGAGATATTAATTACGTCAAAAACGCTATGAAGATGGACTGAAAAACTCTCAATTTTTTTAAGTAAAGAAATTAAGCAAAGAATGAATTTAGATAGTCAAGAATATTCATTAAATTTTAGGCATATAGGTTTAAATGCTGTTCTTGGTGACTTAGAAAAAAATATTGGAAACCCAAGTGAAGTTGGTGTTTTGTGCATCATCACTTCAAAAACTCCTAATGTATGCACAGAAATAGCAAAATTAATTAACCCGTTTCTGTTACACTTTCCGTTAACAGTTGATGAGGAATTGCCAACTTTTGCTTTTCCTTACTCACCAGTTCATTCAGATAGAGGTTGTGTCTATGAATTTGCTTTACATCATGTCTTAGAGTTAAATGACCCAATGGATGCATTTCAGATTAAAACCTTAGAGGTTTAAATGTATTTACTTGGAGATAAAGTTAAAAAAATAAGATCAAAAAATGCAGGTCCTTTCTGGATAACAATTGATATTTTTTGTGGATCAAAGGAAGCTTTCAAAGAAGTTCGACATAGCTTAGATAACATTCAGATATCACAATTATTTCAAATACCAGGGCAAACTTTAAAGAGATTTGAAATTGAAAGTTTAAATGTGATTAAGTTTTCATTTCCTAGAAAAGTCATTCAAGGTCATATTCATGATAGAGATATGCATGGAGCCCAATTAGCTGTGCTACTATCCGAATTACGTCTATAATTCATAAATCCACTCTGACATTATATCATTAACAATTTCAGGTTTTTCTATCGTAATATAATGACCAGTTCCCTCAAATAATTCTATTCGGATTTTAAAATTATATGATTTGATAAAATCAATGTAAGAAATTTGATCTTTTTTAAGGATCTGGAGATCGTTCCATTTTCTTATCTAATTTTGTACTATGCAGAATTAAAACAGGTAATCTTAAGTTACTAAGATTTTTTTCAACGCAATGACTATCATACCAGATGGCATTTCTCCTAAGTGGCAGTGATAAATTTTCTGGTATATTAATAGCTCGTTCAATCACTCTTCTTTTGTGTTTATCAAAATCTTTAGAAAAAAACATAGAGGAAAACATATTTTTTAAAACAGATGAATAAGTATCTTGATGTATCGAATTTTCAAATGTTTCAAGTGTTTTAAAATATGTTTCATAATTAGAAAATCTACTACCGTCTACCAAAACTAATCCAAAGCAGTTTTTGATTTTATTAGCTACATCAATTGCTAATCTAGTTCCCATGCTATGGCCGGCAATTATTATTTTATTATATTTTTTTTTATTAAGAATATTTACACAATCATTGGAAAGTTGCTCTATGCTCATTGGCCTGTTGTTATAGTTTAGTCCATCATGACCTCGAAGCATTGGAGCAATTACTGTAAATTGATTAGAAAAAAAATTAATTTGATCAATCCAGTCCTCAGGCCCACTGCAAAATCCATGAATTAGTAATAGGCAATCGGAGGAGTTGCCTTTTTCAATATATTTTATTTCATCCATATTACTTACCTCATCTTTAAATGGAAATAATAACTCTTTCTAAAAAAGAAATATATTAAAGTTTTAAACAAGGTTTAAATTTATAAAACTAAACATTATATATTTAATATAATAAAACAGAGGTAAAAAATGTCACTTAAACAAATTGTATCAATATTCACAATTCTAACTATTTCCTTTTTATCAAATTTTGCTATCGCACAAAATCATACTATTGATATGTTAAATAAACTTGGTAAAGAAAGAATGGTTTTTTCTAAGAAAGTCATTTCAATTAACCTTAATGACAAAATCTCATGGAAGTCAGTTGACAAGGGTCATAATGTTGAATTTATTGGTATGCCTGATGGCGTTACAAAATATAAATCTAAAATAAGTAAAGATGCAAATTATACATTCAAAAAACCAGGTGTTTATCTTTATCAATGTACTCCTCATAAAGCTATGGGAATGATAGGAATTGTTGTAGTTGACAATGATAAAAGCAATTTAGATAAAATTAAAAAAGTTAAGGTTTATGGAAAATCAAAGAAACTTTTAAAATCCTTACTTAAAAATTTATAATTATATCAACATTCAGATATAATGTTATACTGAAACAATAATATTTTATACATTTTAGAGGAGAAAATTAATGACCAATTGTTTTCATTTAGCCATACCCGCTGGTAACATCAAAACAGCATTAGGATTTTATTGCGACATTTTAGGCTGTGAAACTGGAAATCAGGAAGAGGGTCGATGGATAGATATTAACTTTTGGGGTAATGAACTCACTCTTCATGAAACTAAAACCAAGCAAGTAAGAGAGCGTCATGATGTTGATATGGGTGATGTTTGTGTTCCGCATTTTGGTGTACACCTTGAAGCTAGAGATTTTGCTGAAGTTAAAAAAAGAATTGAGGCCAGTGAAATCGACTATTTTGACAATCCTTACAGAAGGTTTGTTGGTTCAAAATTTGAACAAGAGACTTTTTTTGTAGAAGATCCAAATGGAAATGTTTTGGAGATAAAAACTATGTCAAATCCAGAAATCTTATTTGAAGTTGCTTCTTAAAGTTCTAAACCAAAATAAATTCATTGCTTTCGCTGTCATAACACATTAATTCACCCGTTCCTATGTTATGCCAAAGTCCATGTATACTAAGTGAACCATCTGACATTGCTTTTTGAATAAATGGAAAAGTTGTTAAATTTTTAACTGAGGTTAATACAGCCTCCTTTTCCAGTCTATTAATTATATCCTTATCATCAAGTTCTTTTGAGACATCATTAAAACTTGGTCTAAGAATTTCCAGCCAAGATGCAACGAAGTTACTATCTTCTTTTAAACTTGGATTTTTTCCAGAAAAGTAATCATAACTCGCCTTAACTCCACCACATGTAGAATGTCCAAGAACTATAATGTGAGGAATTTTTAGGCTTTTAACGGCGTATTCAATGGCTGCAGAAGTACCATGATAATCCTCATCTTTTTTAAAAGGAGGAACAAGATTTGCTATGTTTCTATGAATAAAGAATTCTCCTGCATCTGATCCAAAAATAGATGTAACGTGAACTCTACTATCACAACAAGAAATTATCATGGCTCTGGGATGTTGACCATCCTCAGCTAATTTATGATACCAACTTTTGCTATTAGCAAAAGTGGTTGCTTTCCAGCCATAATAACGTTGAACTAGATAATCTGGCAAAGCTTTTAAAAAAGTTAAGTTCAGCTTAATCTCCAATTGTTATTTTAAAAACTTAGATTTATATATATATATATACTACAATAGTAATTTTAATTGGAACTTAAAAAGAAAAAATAAATAGATTAATGAATATAATTAAAAATATTATTAGATATCCTATAAAAGGTTTATCTGGTGAGTATCTTGATAAAACTCTCTTAGAGGTAAACCAAACAATTCCAGGTGATAGAGAATTTGCTTTTGCAAGATTTAATACAAAATTTGATCAAAATAACCCTGTTTATTTAAGAAAGACAAATTTTTTAGCATTGGTGAAAGAAGAAAAATTAGCTAAACTCAGTACAGTATTTAACCCTAAATCTAAGCAATTTACAATTAAGATTGATAATAATGTTGTAGTTGAAGAGAAACTTACCAATAAAAAAAATATAAACAAAGTTGAGATTTTTTTTCAAGACTATTTAGGCATGTCAAAAGAAGAAAAGCCAAGACTTGTCCAAGGTATTAAAACTGATAAGACTAATCCAGCACACTCATTTTCAGACATCCCAGATAAAGCTATATCTATTATTAATTTAAATACAGTGTTGGAGCTACAGAATAAATTAGACAAACAAATATCACCTTCCAGATTTAGAGGTAATATTTTAATTGATGGCGTAAATGCATGGGAAGAATTTAACTGGATAGGAAAAAAAATCTACATTGGAGATGCTATCTTAGAAGTTTTTAAGAGGACACAAAGATGTGCTGCCACGAATGTAAATCCAGATAATGGACAAAGAGATATAAATATTCCAAATGAAATTAAGTCGCATTACGGACACTTAGATTTAGGCATATATGCAAGAGTAACTAAAGGTGGGTTAATTTCCATTTTAAATAAATTACATATTAGTGACTAAAGCAGTTAAACAAATTAATTAAGGAATTTTTTTTGAAAGATTTTGTAAAAGAAGACAATAGCTTTAAAAATATTAGTTTTGTAAAGTTCTGGTTAATTTCCTATCTTTTTTTTATGACTTTTCCATTATCTTTAATTTTTTGTTTTGTTTATTTAGGCACAACAAAAACAAAACAATTTCTAGTAGCTTTAGTAAATGATTTTTTACAAACTCTATTAATAATATCTATAACTTTATCAATAACCATTTATTTTATCTTTGATTATATAAGTAAGTTTTTTTAACGAGTTACTTCGGCAGCATAGATTTGGCATTGGTAGCTAAATCTAATGTTATTAAACATAATAAAAAAGGTATGGTTTGGAATATTCCTTAAAATTTATATTTACCAATAAAGCAAGATGTAATTTTGCTGGAACATCAGAAAAACAAAAGAAATGCAAAATCTTTCCTATAATTTTTATCTTCAGATTTAATTAGAGAAAGAATCAAAGAGTTTGGTTATCTAGTTAATTAATATTTGCTGAGATTAACTACTTTTTGAATTATAGAATTTTCATTCTCACCCCAAGAAATAGTACCTTTATAATTACCTTTTTTGTCGAGCATAAAAACAGTTGCGGTATGGTTAAAAGTATAATCGTCTTTTGAAGATGAGATCCTTTCGAAAAATACGCCCCAATTATCTGCTAGTTTTTTTATATCCATAATTTCACCAGTTATTCCAATTACATTTTCATTGAAATTACTGATGTAGTCTTTTAAGTGCTCTTGAGTGTCGCGTTGAGGATCCACGGTAATGAAAATTATATTAGTAGTCATTATTTTTGATTTTAGTCTTTCAGTAATTTCTGACAGTTGACTTAATGTCGTTGGGCAAACTTCTGGGCAATGAGTGAATCCAAAAAAAATTAAGGATGGTTGATTTTTAAGAGTTTTAGAAACAAACTTACTACCTGTGTGATCTACTAAATTTATATTATCTATTATCTGTGAAATTTTTTTAGGAGTATTTTGTCGTGATAAATATTCAGCAAAAAAGAAAGTAGAAGTTAAAATTATGATAAATGACATTATAATTGTCGCAAGAAGAATGTTTTTTTTCGATTTTAGGGTCATGATAATTTGACTAAAATGTTAATGAATTTTCATTTGTATGAGATAAAATCAAAATTGTCATTGAATAAATGTTAAACAATAAGATAAAAAATCATTTGCTACATTACTATTCCTTGCCATAAAAGGAAGGAGCCAAGCAACGATTATAGAAGCTATGCCCCAGAAAGTAATAAGTAAGATAGTTGATTTTTTCATCATAAAATTTATTAAAATTAATTACAAAAATATGATAGGTTATTTTTAATATAATTAAAAATAATTTACTGTTTAATAAAAATAATCAAGGGTCCTTAATGAAACTATTTTATTTAACAATTATTTTAATAATTTATTCGCTTAATTCTTACGCACAAGATTTCTCTTGTATTGATAAAAAACATGGTCGTTTATCTAAAATGACTTTAGAGAATGAATTAATTAAATATGAGGATGAAAAAGGTAGTCCAGCAGAGTATAAAGTTATCGATAATTCTGAGAGAATGTTGATGGCTATAAGTAAAGGAACTGGAGAAGATGACCCTATTCTTAATTATATATTCATCATAAAAAATCAATCACTAGCTTATAATGCTATTTTGAGATCAATAAAAGACAGTTATAACGAAATTTACACCAACAACGTTGTTTTAAAGTGCATTGGTAAAGTAGATTAAAAATTAAATTTATTGCTTTTCTTTTACAAAATTTGCATGATTAAAAAAAGTTAGTTGGAAAGTAACTTGAATAATTTGATAAGAATTAAACAGGATTCTCATTTTAAAGGATCTTACACTGGTTTAGGTGACTTGGAGCTTAATGGAAGTTTTGAGGGCACTCTAAAAGTAAAAAATCTTCATGTAAAAAAATCAGGCGTTTTTGTTGGTTTCGTGACTGCTGATAATATAGTGGTAGAAGGTGATATAAATGCAGATATACAGACTGAAAATTTACACTTAAAATCATCTGGTACTATAAATGGTGAGATTGCATATCGTAATATTATAATTGACTCTGGGGGGATTTTGAAATCAAGTATGGTTCAAAATGTTTCGAGTATAAAGAAATTTATAAAATCACAAAAAAGCTAACATCCATATGATTAAAAAAAATAATGATAATGCGTCTATACAAGATTTCACAAAACTTAATATCGTTTTAGGAACAATTTTAGAAGCTTTTCAAAACGAGAAAGCTAAAAAGCCAGCTTATATTTTAAAGATTGATTTTGGAAAAAAAATTGGAATTAAATCTACTTCTGCTCAAATAACTAATTACTCAGTAGACCAATTAATAGGAAGACAAATAGTAGGCATATGTAACCTTCCTTCAAAAAATATTGCTGGTTTCGTATCTGAAGTTTTAGTATTAGGTGCTGTGTTGGAAGAAGAAGTTCATCTCTTACGTACTGATGATAAGTTAGAAAACGGTACTTTAATTGGGTAATAAAAGTAAAAGAATTATATCTGGTATGAGAGGTATTATACCAAGTCTTCATACTCCATTTTGTAGAGATAACAAGGTTGATATATCAAGCCTTCAGAAACTTATAGATCATACAATTGTTTCAGGTTGTGCTGGTATGCTTGTTGGAGCCGTTGCGGGAGAAAATGCAAGTCTTACTTTAGATGAAAAGGAAACTATTATTAATGCCTGTGTTCAGCATAATAACAATAGATTACCATTAATTGTAAGTTGCAGTGCAAATAACCAATATGACAGAATTACTTTGTCAAGAGCAGCTAAAGTTGCTGGAGCTGATTGGATTTTATGCCAAACACCTAATAATTTGAATGGTAATGAATTGACAGAATGCTTTAATGAAATTGCTGATGCGGGACCAAGTAATTTAATGATACAAGATTTGTCCTGGACAGACAACGGTATGAATGATGAAGATATTTTACTCCTATTTGAAAATATAAAAAAATTTAAAGGGTTAAAAATAGAAGTTCTTAATTCAGGTCCAAAATATTCAAGAATTTTAAAAGCAACAAATCATAAACTCCATTTAAGTGGAGGCTGGGCGATAATGGGAATGATAGAGGCATTAAATAGAGGGGTTCATGCTTTTATTCCATCAACCATGGAAGTTATATATAATCAAATTTATAATTTATTTACTGAAAAAAAAATAAATAAAGCAAGAGATTTGTTTTCCACAATACTACCTGTTTTATCTTTTACTCATCAACATATAGATATAGCTATTAAATTTTCAAAAATGCTTAGAGTAAGAGAAGAAATTTTTACAACTGAGTTATGTCGTTCACCTATATCTGAATTTGACATATATCAATTAGAGGAAGCAAATATCCATATAGAAAAAGTGATTAGTTTACAAAATAATATAAATTAAATTAAATATTTTTATTTACAGTCGTAAACTAATTTAGAAAGTAATTAAACATTTCCTCCCTTAAATTCAAATAGAGGCCTTTGGCCTCTATTTTTATTTGTTGTTATGTAACTTAAGTTAAGATATGAAGTTATAATATCCTTAAGACAGAGTAATTCATGCAAAATAATGTCTCGTTAGGCATAAGTTTAATGGTTGTTACAACTTTCATGTTTTCAACTATGGACGGTGTCTCAAAATATCTAGCTGAAACTAATAATGTTTTCACTTTAGTAACATTTCGTTACTGGTTTATTGCATTGATAATGATAATTTCATGTATATTTATCAAAAATAGTTTTGCAACGATTATAAAGACTAAACAACCTTATGTTCAGTTTTCTAGAGGTCTGATCCTATCTTTAAATAATTGTCTTGTTGTTTATACATTTACATTATTGGGGCTTGTGGAAACTCACGCTATTATAGCTTGTTATCCACTTATCGTTGCAGGTTTATCAGTTCCTTTTTTGGGTGAAAAATTTGGTTGGCGAAGATGGACTGCTATACTGACAGGCTTTATAGGAGTCCTCATTATTTTAAGACCGGCTAGCAGTGTCATTTCTGAAGGATCTATTTTTGCTATTATCGGCGCTATAATGTTTGCAGTCTATCTAATATTAACCCGTTACGTATCTAGGCTAGATACTGCGGTTACAAGCTTTTTTTGGACTGGTATAGGTGGTACAGTTACTATGACTGTTATTAGTTTTTTTATCTGGGAGCCTATTCCTCAAAAAGATTTATTATGGCTTTTGACCATGTGCATACTTAGCTCTAGTTCACATTTTTTAATGGTTAAAACGTTACAGGTCGCAGAAGCATCCGTCATACAACCTTTTTCTTACCTTCAATTAGTATTCGGTTCAATAATAGGTGTAACGATTTTTTCAGAAAGTATAGATCTTATGATAATTGTAGGTGTTACTATAGTGATAGGGTCTGGTTTATTTACTACATGGCGTGAATATAAGAAAAAGATGATGCTTTCAAAAAAATAAACTTATTTGACAAATCCTTTATTACGTGGATTTATTTAAGTAAAAAGGATTCAGTATGCCATATCAATTTAGTGGAAAAACTTCAGAAAAATTTCCAATTCCCAAAACTATGAAGGCATGGGTTTTAGGTGACCCTGACAATCTATCATTAGTTGATAAACAAGTTGAAATGCCAAATAAAGCAGAAGTTTTAGTCAGAATAGATGCGGTTGCTATTTGTGCCACAGATCTAGATGTAATAAGTCATGGTCCACCTGCTATGATTGAAGGAGGTTTACCATTTAATAAAAATTTTACACCAGGGCATGAATATATGGGCACTGTTGTTGCTCTAGGACCTGCAGTAGATGAATTTCAAATTGGAGATAGAGTTACTGTTGAAATTCACTCTGGATGTGGACAGTGTAAGAGATGTCGTATGGGCATGTACACTTCTTGTCATAATTATGGACTGAACTATGGAGACGTTAACAAAGGTCATAGAGCTAATGGATTTACGACCGATGGAGGTTTTAAACAATATGCAGTCAATAACATAAATACATTAATAAAAGTTCCAGATGATATGTCAGATGAAGAGGCAACTTTGGTTGTAACAGCTGGAACAACCATGTATGGCTTGACAGAATTAGGAGGATTAATTGCAGGCGAAAGCGTAGTTGTTATTGGCCCTGGGCCAATTGGGTTGCTTGGGGTTGCCGTTGCAAAAGCACTTGGAGCAGGTCCAGTAATACTTATTGGCACAAGAGATAGTCGCTTAGAAATTGGTAAAAAACTTGGTGCTGACTATACTTTAAATGTTAAAAATGAAACTGATGTTGTTAAAGCAGTTAAAGATATTGTCGGCACAAAAGGTACTGATTACGTAATAGAATGTGCTGGAACTGAGCAGGCACTCAATGACGCAATAATGATGACAAATAGGGGTGGTAAAATATGTTTAGCAGCATTCCCTCACAAGCCAATCAGTATCAATATACCTCACATGGTTATAAATAATATTTATATGTATGGTATTAGGGGTGAAGGTAAAAGTGCAACTCATAGAGCAATGGAGTTCATGAAACAGAAAAGATTTGATGCAAGTTTAGTCCATACTCATACTTTCAATTTGGATGAATTACCTAAAGCGCTTAAATATGCAAGAGAAAGAATTGATAATGCCATTAAAATAGTTATAAAACCTTGGAGCTAATAGACTTAAGAAAAAAAACAAAATCTTATAATATTATTTTTTAGTAATATATCTAAAACTATGGCACTAAATTTGCAAAACTTTAATCAATGGGAATGGCTTTTACAATCTCCACGATTATCCTTGCTTATGGTAAAGAATTAGTCATTCCCACTTTACTTACTGAACAACCTTCCCAATAAATGGCAAGTGTCTATTATCTTGCGCATAGTCAATACCGTATCCAACTACAAATTCATCAGGTATATCAAATCCTACCCACTTACTTTCTATGTCAGTTTCACGCCTGGAGAACTTATTTAATAAGCAACATACTTCTAGGCTTTTAGGTTTTCGGTTATTTAGAAGTTTGATAACTTGGTTTAGTGTATGGCCAGTATCAATTATATCCTCTACTAATAATACATCTAAATTTTTAATGTCCGTGTTTAAATCTGTTAATATCCTTATATTGTTAGAAGATTGCATAGAATTACCGTAACTTGAGGCAGTCATAAAATCCACTTCCACAGGTATTTTTAATTCACGAGCTAAATCAGCTATAAATACAAAAGAACCTCTTAATAACCCAACTACCAAAAGTTTTTTGGTGTCTTTGTAAAAATGATTTATATCTTCACCCAATTCTGTAATACGTTTTTTTATATCTTTTTCAGAAATTAAAGTTTCAACTGAATAGGGTATTATCTCTTTATCCATAATTCTTTCTCAAAAAATCTTTATTAAATATTTCTATAGTTTATATTACTAATTAAAGATTAAACACATAATTTTTGAAAATTTACTAGGATTTGATTTTGTTAATTTTAATTACTGCTGCAATACTAAGTTTTATGATATTTTTTCCAGTAGTAGTAGCAACTTCAGTTTTTAAAGTCTTAGATGAAAAGCAATCATCTAAATTTCTAAGGATATTTTTCCCAAAATATTATCTTTTTGGCCTTGTTTTAAGTTTAACAGGTTTGATTATAGCAATATTTGATAAAAATAATATGTCTCTAATTGTCTTTCTTTTGATAATAATAGGTTTTCTATTTTCTAGGCAATTTTTAATGCCAATTATTAATAAAGCAAAAGATAACAATAATGAAAAAAAATTTAATATTTTACACAGGGTTTCAGTTTTAATTAATTTTATACAAATAAGTTTATGTGTTTTTTTATTAATAATTTTTTTGAAATAAAGATAATATAATCTGATGGTAAAATCATATGAGAACTAAGGTTGTTATAATAGGTGGAGGTCCCTCAGGTCTTCTTTTATCACGACTTTTATCGTTGGAAAATATTGATAATGTAGTTCTTGAAAAGCAATCTAGAGAACATGTACAAGGAAGGATAAGAGCAGGAGTTCTAGAAAATGGAACTATAGAGATGCTACGTTTAGCAGGTGTTTCAAAAAGACTAGACAACGAAGGTTTTAAACATAACGGTATTGAGCTATCCTTTAAAAACCATGGATTTAGAATAGATCTAAAAAAACTGACTGATAAGCATGTAACAGTCTATGGACAAACTGAAGTTACAAAAGATTTATATGAAATTATAGAAAAAGAAAATGGTAATATTATAAATTGCGCAGAAGATGTTTTACCTCAGAAAATAGGTGAAATAAATTCATTTGTAACTTTTAAAAAAAATGGAATAGAAAATAAAATTATGTGTGATTTTATTATAGGCTGTGATGGATATCATGGAATAAGTAGAAAAGTAATACCTGAGAATTTAATCAATATTTTTGAAAGGGTTTATCCATTTGGATGGTTGGGAATATTATCTGAAACTCCACCTGTTAAAGAAGAATTAATATATGCCAATCATGGCAATGGATTTGCTCTAGCGTCGATGAGAAATAGTAATTTAAGTAGGTATTATATACAAACTTCATTGGATGATAGAGTTGAATGTTGGGATGATAAAAGGTTTTGGGAAGAGTTAAAGAGACGGCTTCCGATAGAAGCTTCAGAATCAATTATTACTGGCCCCTCTATTGAAAAATCAATAGCTCCCTTAAGATCGTTTGTCTGTGAACCTATGAATTGGAATAATTTGTTTTTGGTAGGAGATGCTGCACATATTGTGCCTCCAACTGGAGCAAAAGGTCTTAATTTAGCTGTTTCTGATGTTTATTATTTATTTAATGGGCTAAAAAAACATTATCTATTTAATGATAACAAAGATTTAAAAAACTATTCCACAAAAGCTTTATCAAGAGTTTGGAAAGCAATTAGATTTAGTTGGTGGATGACAACAACATTTCATAAATTTCCAGAACAAACATCTTTTGATCAAAGAATTCAGGATTCAGAATTAGAGTATTTAGAAAATTCAATTGCCTCTCAAACAGTTTTGGCAGAGAATTATGTTGGTCTACCTTATGAGGAACTTTAAGAGTTTAGTATATTTTTGGGATATTTAGATGGCAGTAAAATCATTAATTAAAAGAAACTACGATAAACAACCACAATTAAATTATCCTGATTATAAATCATCTATTCTAAGAGCACCTAAAAAGGATAAAGTTTTTTTCCCGTCATCTCCATCTGAAGTTTCAGGCCCTATATTTAACAAAAATATAATTGGAAAATTAGATAATGACTTAACGTTAAATTTTTCTCAAAATAATGCATCACCAATAGGACATAAGATCATAGTTCATGGAACAATAAGGGATCAATTTTTAAAACCAATTGAAGGAGCTTTAATAGAAATTTGGCAAGCAAATGCAGGTGGTAAATACTTTCATAATAAAGATCAAAATATTGCAGCTATAGACCCTAATTTTGCAGGTTGTGGAAGGTGCTTAACAGAAAATAACGGTGCTTATGAATTTATTACGATACAACCGGGACCTTACCCTTATCCTAATAGGGGAGTTGAATGGCGACCAATGCATATTCATTTTTCAATTTTTGGTAAAAGTTTTGGTCAAAGATTAATTACTCAAATGTACTTCGAAGGCGACCCACTTATTGAATTTTGTCCAATGGTTAACTCTATTCCAGACAAAAAAGCAAAAAAAAGTCTGATAGGATCTCTAGATAGAACTCAATCAAATACCAAACAGTTATTAGCGTATAAGTTTGATATTATTTTAAGAGGTTCAAATCAAACTTTCTTTGAAAATAGAACAGAAGGCTTGTAAATTGAATTATCCTAAAAATATTGCTGATGAAACACCTTTCCAGACAGCTGGTCCATTTTTACACATAGGTTGTCTTCCAAATACAATAAACATCAATGGTGTTTATCAAAATGATCTAGGAGAAAAGCCTTTCATTAATAAAGATACTAATGATTTTATTTCTATAAGTGGTTCAGTATTTGATGGGAATGGACAGCCCTTAGATGATGTGATGCTAGAAACATGGCAAAGTGATGAAAATGGGGTTTATACGCCTGACAATGGGTTCGCTAGATTTGTACCAAATAGTATTTCTAAAAAATACAATTTAAGCACTATCAAACCAGGTTCAGTTCAAAACTTTGATGGTAGTTTACAAAGTCCACATATATCATTTTCAATATCTTCTAGAGGTATAAATATGAACTTAAACACTAGAATGTATTTTGAAGGTGACAATTTACTTGAAGATCCTCTTTTATCTATGATTAAAAAAAGTAATAATGATATCAGTTCGTTGATAGCTAGTAAAATAGATGATACTAACTTCATTTTTAATATTTTCCTTCAAGGAGATAAAGAAACAATTTTTTTAGATGTTTAGTCTTTTTTTAAATAGCAATGGAGAAATGTGTGGGTAGATCTAACTTTATGTTAAAATACTATAAAAACTATAAAGAAGAACTTGATATTGTTAATGAAGAAAGTAAAAAATTTAAACCGAAGAAATGGTGGGCATATGCTCTTTTTTATTGTTATTTAGTATTTTATGGATATATTTTTTGGATGGCAGCCACTAAGTACACCTGTGATTATTTAGCCTAAATATTATCTTAAGGTAAATTTAAAAATGCAAGATAACAACAATTCAGCTATGTGGGAGCCAGGTGAAATCATATACCAAGCCGGAGATATTCCTAAAGAGGCATATCTAATATTAGAAGGGTACGTCAATATTGAAACTAAAGATGGCTTAAAGCTTAATAGGATAGGTATGGGTGAAATTTTTGGTGAAACTTCAATTTTACTAGATTTACCAAGAACTGTTACGGCTAAAGTTTGTACACAAAAACTTGTAGCAAAAAAAATTCCTAAATCATATTTCACTAATTTGAATAAAACAAATGTAATTCTTAATGCTTTAATAAGAAAAACACAAATTAGGCTTATGGACTCAAATAAACAAAGTAATGAATTAGCAAATGAAGTATCTGCTCTCTTAGATCAATTGGATTCAAAGGCCCCGGCCTAAGAAAAATTTGTTAGAAGAAAGAATTAAAAAACTAAGAACTAACATTAATAAAATTCAAAATTCTACAGAAACTTAAATCTTAAGCTATGTTAAAACCTTTGTAATTGTTATTTTTTACTTCATTGCAGACTTTCGTATATTTAGGCAGGCCACCTGCATAAGGCATAAAGACTTGAGGTTTTCCTGGAATATTGCACCTAGATACCAGGAATGTTTTACAGTAGGTAATAAAGTTTTATTTGCTACTGCATTGACTTCATCGCCCCATTTATCAGCTGATTTTGAGTCTGCTTCAATTGTAGAGTGATTTTTATTATTCATGTAAGAAATGCAGTCTCTTACCCACTCTACATGTTGCTCAATTGCCATAGGCATATTAGTTAAAACTGATGGGCTTCCAGGGCCAGTGATAGTGAATAAGTTTGGGAAACCAGGTATTTGTAGGCCTAAAAATGTTTGAGGACCTTCTTTCCAGCAATCCTTAAGTTTTAAGTTTTGTTTGCCAGTTATATTCATATTTAATAGCGGTCCAGTCATTGCATCATAACCAGTGGCAAAAACAATAATATCCAAATCAAAATGATTTTCTTTAGTTTGAATACCTTCATTATCAATGTGCATAATAGGATTGATCTAAGATCAATTAAATTTATATTGTCTCGGTTGAAAGTCTCAAAATAATGACTATCAATTGGTGGACGCTTACCTGCATAAGGATGATCAATATCTGACAAAATATTAGCAAACTTTTTATTTGTGACAGTTTGACGAATTTTTCCTTTAATAAACTCAGATGCTGTTTTGTTAGCGTCAATATTTGTAACTAAATCATTAAATGTTGCTCTAAACTGTAATCCACCTTTTTCCCAAGCTTTTTCATAAATTTGATTCATTTCCTCAGAACTTACATCAGAAACTAGTCGGCTGGAAATTTCAAAGGGGTGACCATTAGGTGTTCTTTTCAGGAATTCTCTATAATAATTATGATCCTTTTTAACGTGATCTTTAAACTCCTCTGATAATGGTGCATTCCTTGCAGGAATACTGTAATTAGCCGTTCTTTGAAATACTGTTAAGTGCTTTGCTTCAGCCGCAATTACAGGAACGGCTTGTATTCCAGTAGACCCGGTTCCGATCTGTCCAACTTTTTTATTTACAAACGACACACCAGTTTTAGGCCAGTTTCCAGTGTGGTAATATTTACCTTCAAAACTATCTAATCCTTTTATATTAGGTATGTTGGTGTTAGACAAACATCCAACGGCAGCAATTACAAATTTAGCTTGAAATTGTTTTCCAGTATTAGTAGCTAAACTCCAATTATTTGAGTTTTCATTAAATTCGGCATTAATCACTTTTTCATTGAATAAAATGTCTTTTTTTAGATTAAATTTATTTGCTACAAAATTAATATATTTTCTTATTTCAGCATGCCCTGGATAACGCTCTGACCACGTCCATTCTTTTAATAATTCATCTGAAAAATAATATGAGTAAGCATGGCTTTCTGTGTCACATCGTGCTCCTGGATATCTGTTCCAGTACCACGTTCCTCCTACATCGTCTCCAGTTTCTATTATCAAACAATTAAGACCTAGTTGATCCCTAAGACAAATTAATTGATATAAACCGGCAAAGCCAGCGCCAACAATAATTGCGTCATATTCTTGATTATTAGATGAGTTGTTTGTCAATTTAATTATCCTTTTTGTATAATAAACATGTTAAAAGAAAAATTAATAAACAGTCAAGAAATCTTAGTGTATAAATATTTTATATAAGAAGGAGTTTTATAAATTGGATCCTGTAAGTCAAGGTGCATTTGGAGCGATTTTTGCTCAAACAATATCTAATAAAAAGAAGCTTATTGCAGGATCAATACTTGGATGTCTTGCTGGATTAGCGCCTGATCTCGATGTTTTAATTAGATCAAATACAGATCCGTTATTAAAATTAGAATTTCATAGGCAATTCACACATTCTTTAGTTTTTATTCCTATTGGAGCCTTAATTGTTACTTTATTCACTCGAATGTTTTTTAAAAAATATTTAAGTTGGAAGCAATCTTATTTATTTTGTTTATTCGGTTATGCCACCCATGGTCTATTAGATGCATGTACTAGTTATGGAACACAACTTTTATGGCCTTTTTCTAATGAAAGAATTTCATGGAATAATATTTCAGTAGTAGATCCTTTTTTAACTGTACCTATTATAATACTCATAATAACTGCTATTGTACGGAAAAATAAATTTATATCTTTTTTAGGTATCATTTATATTTTCCTTTTCCTTGGAATGGGTGTTGTTCAAAAAAATAGAGCCGAAGAGGCAGGGAAATATTTGGCAAATATAAGAGGGCATGGAGATACAAAATTAACAGTTAAACCTAGCTTGGGTAACTTGCTTTTATGGAAAGTGATTTATGAAGAAAATAATTTTTATCATGTGGATGCTGTAAGATTGATGATAGAAACAGAACATTGTAAAGGAACCACAATTAAAAAATTAAATACTTCTCTTGATTTTGACAAACTAAGTAAAGACAGTCAGCAATACAAAGACATAAAAAGATTTAATTGGTTTTCACAAGGTTATCTTGGCGTTGGGGAAGACAAAACAATTATAACTGACGTTAGATATTCTGCAGTTCCAAACGAAGTTGACGGATTGTGGGGTATAAAGATAGACCCTTCCAAAAGTAAAAACGATCATGTTGAATGGGTAGTAAATAGGACAGATTATGATATTAAATTGAGAAAGTTCATTGATTTAATAAAAGGAAATGGTTGTAAAAGAATGTTATTTAAAAATTAAATTATCCTATGTCTTCAAGATTTTTTATATTAAAGATAGTATTAATTTTATCGCTTAACTTCTTAATCTCATCTGATTTAACATTGCTAAATTTTAAATTTTCTTCAAACTTTTTATAAACTTCTTCTTCTTTTAAAGGAGAAAGTTTGCCTCCTCTTAAACAATTTTGGTTGGCAGAAATGCTCGTTCCATTTTTATTAAAAATAGTTATGTCTCCAGTATAATTCTTAGGATATTCGTCATCTGGATTTATTTCATACGATACCTTTGATGCTAAGTTTAATAAAGATGGGTCTTGCAATCTTTTTTCTGTAAATTGTTTTAGTCCAGCTTGTCCATCAATAAGACCTACAGCGATACAATATGGAACTGAAAATTTTGCTCCATAAGGAGAAGATGGATTTTGCTTTTCTTCGAGAGGTTCCCATAATCTATGTACTGTGCCTTCACCCACTCTAGCGACAATCCTATCTATCTCATTAATATTACTTATTTCAGATTTTAATTTAATAGAGCAATCAATAAAAGGTTGAGCCATTGTTCCGCATGCATAAGGTTTAATAGCTAATTTTTCACATTCCCATCTACTTCCAAGTTCATTGGTGAGATAAGAAAAATCAGGTTTAATAGTTGCTTTAGCAAAAGTATTGAAAACACCGTGAGTACCTTCAAATACAGTTCTTGGCCCAACAAACCCTGACTTTCCTATGTTGGCTGACTGCCAACCGCACCCTGCTGCCCAACCAGGATGAAGACGTTTTGTAGAAGTGCCTTCTGCTAAATATTCTATAATGCCTGATGCCATACTTCCTACGATACCAAGTGAACTGACCATTTGGTTACTAGAACTTCCTATAGCAGATGATATACCTATTGATGCCCCAAATGCTCCAAATATAGCTGTGGGATGAAACCCTTGCCTATGTACTGCGGTTGGAGCAACTAGAGCAAGCCTACATATAAGTTCTGATCCAATTGCAAGCCCTTTAAGAAACTCATTACCAGATAATTTTCTAGCTTGAGCAGCTGCTAACATTGCTGGAACCATTACGGCACCAACATGAACCGGGGTACCTTCAAATGTATCATCAAAATCTTCACCATGAACAGCTGTGCCATTAATAATAGATGCATTAAAAGGACTAACTTTCTTATTATGACCAATAAGGCTACAATCTCCTTTCTCGTTTAAAGCCTCAACCAAACTTTTGATATAAGGTTCGTTTTTGGCTGAAATCATGAGACCTATTGAGTCCATAACAATGATATTTAATTTGTTTTTTACAGATTGAGGAATATCTTTGAATTGGACTGAGCATGCCCAATCAGAAAAAAATTCAGCAACAGATGATTTGTTTATTTTGCTCATATAATTTTCTTATTTAGAAACTGCTTTTTTAGTAAAAAACTTAACCCAAAATGGAGAAGATAAACTTAAGAAGGTAAGAACAAAAAATAATAAAACAACTGGTCTTTCTAATAGAGCAAAAAAATTGTTGTCATGTATGATCATCGATTGAGAAAAGCTCTCCTCAACTAATTTACCCAAGATCAAGCCCATAACTAGAGGGGCGGCTGAGAATCCGTTTCTATCCATAAAATATCCAACAAGACCTGCTGCTAACATAACCCAAACGTCAAACATTGATGACGCAAATGAATATGAACCAATCATTGAAAAAATAAAAACTGCAGGCCAAAGTAGCTTTTTAGGAATAAAGGCAACCAACGAAAAGAATTTAGCGCCAATTAATCCAATAAATAAAAAACCTAGGTTGGCAATTAGCATAGCTCCAAAAATAGCGTATACAAACTCTGGCGTTTCACTTATTAAATAAGGCCCTGGTCTAAAGCCATGCATAATTAGAGCTGCTAAAATCAATGCTGTTGAGCCACTTCCAGGAATTCCTAGGGCCAACGTTGGAACCATAGCTCCGCCTGCTGCTGCGTTATTAGCAGCTTCAGGACCCACAATCCCTTCGGGGGATCCTTTGCCAAATTGATCTTTATTTTTTGACCATCTTCGAGCTTCATTATAACCAATAATAGCAGCTACAGTTGATCCTTCAGCAGGAAGTATCCCAATAAAAGTACCTATCCCAGAAGATCTAAGTATAGTATATTTAAGTTTTTTTAATTCGAGTAACGACGGTAATTTCAAAGCTTTAGCTTGAATTCTCTCAACAACATTATTTAATTTTTCAGACTGTTTAAATAGCTCGCTTACCGCAAATAATCCTATAAGAACTGGGACAAAGTGAATTCCTTCTTCAAGATCAGGACTGCCGAATGTAAATCTTTCTACACCAGTAGTTAAATGTATTCCTATAGTACCTATTAAAACTCCTACTAATCCAGAAATAAGGTTTCTTAAAGACGATTTTCCGCTCATTGATGCAAGCATTGACAAAGCAAAAACAGCAAGGCCAAAATACTCTGCTGGACCAAATTCTAGGGCTAGCTGTGCTAATAAAGGTGCTGCAAAAATAAAAATTATTAAACTAAAAACACCACCAAAGACACTTGAGACTGCTGCCAAACCGAGAGCTCTTCCTGGCTCACCATTTTTAGCCATAGGATAGCCATCTAAGGCAGTTGCAACTGCGGGAGGCGCACCTGGTGCATTAATTAAAATAGCTGTAATAGATCCTCCAAATGTTCCTGCGCAATATAATGCGGCCATCATTGATATAGCGGCAACAGGATCTAAAGAAATTGTAAATGGAATTAACAAAGCAATAGCCATAGGAGAGCTTAAACCTGGTAAAGCTCCAACTAAAACACCTATTAACAACCCCAGAAAGAATTAAAACAATATTTTCAAATTCTAATAATAACCCTAAACCTTTTGCTACGTCTTCCAAAGTTTAATCCCCGTCAATTTTTAATTAGTGCTAGTAATCCTGGTTCAAAATGAACACCAAGAACAATATTGAATAAAATTATTACAAATAATGGAAATCCAATTATGTAAGGTATTAATACTTTTAATCTTTTTTCACCCCAGTAAATTGGTAATGCTATACTTATAGCTATTATTGTTATTGCTGCTCCTAAGATTTGTGATGAGGCAACAATAGTAGATAAAATAACCATGGTCCCTATAGTTGATCTTTCTATGGGTTTATCTCTTCCTGAGTCAATATTTTTACCATTTTTCTTTAAAAAAATATGTTCGAAAGGAATAATTAGAATCATTCCTAAAATAATAATGAGCAAAATTTGAGGAAACATTTCAGGGGGTATGTTATTAGAAAATAAATCAGGAACTTTTTCAAATTCAGTAGTCTCAAACCACAAGAATCCTATTAAAGCAATCATCAATATAGCAATGACTGTGTCTTTTTTATTTAATAGTGCACCCAGGTTACTGGGTGCATTTTTTTTGGTCGACATTTTTCTTAAAACCTCAGATTTAATTTTATTTAACTAAACCAAGTTCTTGTAATGCTGAAGCAGCAACTTTATACTCTGCCTTCAGGTGTTTATCCCAAATCTTAGTTCCAGCTACACTGCTTTCAACTGTAAGACCTGCTCCTGCAAGGTAACTAGCAAAAACATCATGTTTCATTGCTTTAACCATTGCTTTTGATATTTGATCTATAATTGGTTGAGGTGTAGAAGCTAATACAGCATATCCTCTGGTTGTAGAGCACTTTGCCTTAATCCCTTTTTCGAAAGTAGAAGGAACATTTGGATAATCCTTAAGTCTTTCTTCTGCCATTACAGCTAAAGCTCTGAAACTTCCATCAGCTACTTGGTTTGCAGCTTCACTAACATTTGGCAATGTAGCATCGATTTTTCCAGCCATAAGCGCTTGAACCATTTGGGCTCCAGATCCAAAAGGTACCACTTTAAATTTAATACCTGCTTCTTTAGCAAATTGAGCTAGACCAATATGCTCTGTTCCTCCGATTTGAGCCACTCCCCAATTTAATGGAGCTTTTTTAGAAGCTGCCACCAGGTCTTCTAGTGTTTTAAACTTACCCTTACCTGATACTGCTACAAAAGTGGGATCATCCATTGCTCTTGCAACGCCTACAATATCATCTATTTTCATTTTTGACTTGCCTCGAGCCATTGTGTAAAGATGTGATTGTGTAAGGGCCATAATTGTATAACCGTCAGCAGGCTTAGATAATACGTAGTTTTGAGCTTTTGCTCCTGAACCGCCTCTCTTTGCCACAATTGATATATCTGCTTTTAGGTTTCTTCTCGTTCTTATAGATACCATTCTTGCTGTTGTATCTGTTCCTCCACCATATTTTGCATGAATTACTAATTCAATAGGTTTGCTTGGGTATTTGTCAGCATTTGCTATAGAAACTAAACCAAAAGTACTTAGACCTGCTATAGTGGCAATACTTAAACCTGCTTTGACTATATTTCTTCTTAAAGAAGTCTTTATTTTTGTCATATTGTCCTCCCAATATTAATAATATTTATAAATACTTTTATGCCACAGTAATTTAATTCAAATCATTTTTTCAAATAGCTATTATAATATTTTATAAATTACTTTATCATTTATGCATATATCCTTGTTTCACCCTTAAGTTGAGTTCTATGCATTACTCTTCTAGTGTTAGGATCAAAGGCATCTCTTTTGTGAAGAACATTCAAATTTTTCCACATTAATAAATCACCTTTTTCCCATTTTTGTGTCCACGTATACTTTTTTTGTGTGGCGTGGTCCCAAATTGCATCCAATAAATCTTCACTTTCATTTATTTCTAAGCCAATTATATATGCGTGTGGCCTTCTACCTAGAAAAAGAAACTTTTTATTTGTATTTTGATCTGTAATTACAACTGGATGTCTGGCACCAGGAGTTTCAGTAGGGTCTTTATTTTCTGAGTAACCTTTTCTTAGCATGCCGGCACTATTATGCGCAGAATCATGAATTAGATTTTTACCATCTATTTTATTCTTTAAAGCGCTTGGAAGCTCTTCATAAGCTAATGCCATATTCGCAAAATGAGTATTGCCTTGATTTTTTGGCACTTCTAACGAATATAAAATACCTGCTTTGGGAGGAATTTCTTGGTAGGTCATATCAGCATGCCATACAGCTTCACCATCTCCCAAATTACCTATTGGCGCTCCTTCTTTACTTTTAACGTTTGAAATAACATTAATTTCTGGAAATTCTGGTAAAAAGGTTATTCCATATGGATTAGGGGCTGGAGGATCTAGTTCTCCAAAATTTTTACTAAAATTTATCAATGTTTTATCGTCAATATTCTGATTCTTAAAAACTAAAACTAATCTTTCATCCCAAGACGTATTTATAAAATCAATATGATCTTTAGTTAATTTTTCATCTATCTTTATTCCAATTATTTCACCACCCAAAGAAGCGGAACTGTTTATCAAATTCATAATAATTCTCTTTTTTAAAATTAATTAGTATTATTTGCTTAAAGATAAAGTATAATTTTTATTCCTGTCAATAATAAGACTTGATAAAATAAACTTCAAATCTGTATTATGTAGACTATGAAATAGAGTTAACTTTATTATTCATTAAAAATGCTAAAGTTTGTGTTAAATAATGTAGGCATAATATAATGAATCATAAATTATAAAAAAATATGTTAATAAGAATTTTTGACGTTGGAGACATTTAATGAGTGTGTATAGTTTAGGGGACAAAAGCCCAAAATTTCCAAATGAAGGTGATTACTGGATAGCGCCTGGAGCTCATGTATTGGGGCAAGTAGAATTAGGAAAAAATGTAGGTATTTGGTTTGGTTCTGTTTTAAGAGGAGACAATGATCTTATTAAAATTGGAGATGAAACTAATATTCAAGAAAACACAATTATTCATGTTGACCCTGGATGTCCAGTAACGATAGGTAGAAATTGTACGATTGGTCACAATGCTATCATACATGGTTGTACTATTGGAAATAACACTCTAATTGGAATGGGAGCTACAATTTTGAACAATGCAAAAATAGGTAACAACTGTTTAGTTGGAGCTGGTGCGCTTGTTACTGAAAATAAAGAATTTCCTGATGGATCATTAATAGTTGGTTCACCTGCTAAAGCTGTAAAAGAATTAGACGACAAAACTATTGCAAATTTAACAAGATCTTCAAAACATTATGTAGATAATTTCAAAAAGTTTTCAAAAGAGTTGAAGGAAATTAAATAATACCTTTTTCTTTAAATGATTTTATTTCTTCTTTAGAATATCCAACGTTGTCTAAAATTTCTTCATTATGTTCTCCTAGTTTAGGAGCGGTTTTAATTACAGGTGGGGTTTCAGAAAATTTCCAAGGTGTGCCGTGAATTTTTAATGTCTTGTCAACCTCAGGATAGTATTTTTCTGTTACATAATTATTATCCGCAATGTTGGGTTCATTCGAGGCTTCAAGCATTGTGTTGACATGTGTGGAAATAATGTCTGCATTTCTTAAAATATCAATCCAATGTTCTCTTGTGTTTTGAGCAAAAAGGCTAGCGAGTGTTTCAAGAATTTGATTTTTTTTATCTTCAGACTCGAATGCTAATCCTAAGTCGCTTAAATTTTTTTCCGTCATTGTTTGATAGAAACCTAAAGCCTCTAGTGCAGGTTTCCAATCCTTATTGTCAACTTGCATAGCCAGAGGTTTGCTTTCACTGTCGTTAAAACACGCTGCTATCCCAGGTTTTTCTCTTGTTCCATTTATTCTAGCACCTGTAATGGGTGGTTTGTTTTTCCACATTGCTGTCGTCATAGTCCAGCCCATTAATCTAAAAGCACTTCCAACTAATGATGTTTCAACTTTTTGGCCTACTCCTGTAGTCCTTGCATGAAGTAACGCGGCTAAAACACCGCCAAATGTTAATATAGCACATGTCTCGTCAGCTACAGAAGCAACACCTGTTCTGAGATTTTGTCCAGGTATAGAAAAGGCTTCAGTAACCCCAGCTAAAGCCTGTCCGACAGCATCAGTTCCTGGTAAATCTGCGTCTGGACCATCTGGTCCGTAAGCAGATACAGACCCATAAACAATTGCAGGGTTAATTTTTTTCAATTCCTCATAACTAAAGCCCAGCTTTTTGGCAACTCTAGGTCTAAAGTTTTGACCAAATATTTCTGCTTCTTTTACTAGTTTATGAAGTATAGCTTTACCTTCGTCTGATTTTAAGTTTAATGTGAGGCTTTTTACACCTCTATTATTAGTTTCAAAAAATGAACTAAATGAGCCGATCATTTCTCCTGAATATCTGTTGTTATCACCTTTTTCAGGTGTTTCAATTTTAATAACGTGAGCTCCAAGATCTGCCATAAACATGTAAGGCACAGTTCCAGCTTGTGCTGTTGAACAAGTAACAACTTTAATTCCAGATAAAGGACCTGTATTTTGTGTCATCTATTACTCCTAATTGATATTAGAATAAAAAATTTAAAAATATTTATTTTAACTTTGGCATATTATATCGATCTTCTGGCTTTAACCAACCTTTGAAATTAGGTTTTCTTTTTTCAGCAAAAGCTCGTCGACTTTCCATTCTATCCTCGGTATCTCCATGAAGATGAAGTTCCTCTGCCAGTTCAGCAATATTAGGGCTAATTTTAGGAGCCATGTGCTTCATCATATACAGAGTATTAACTCTAGCAGCAGGTGGGAGTGTTAAGAGATGCTCAGCCATTGAATATGCCTCGCTCATTAAATCTTTTGCCTCTACAAGACGATTAATAAAACCAACTTGATGCATTCTTTCAGCAGATATTCTGTATCCAAAAGCCATTTCAGTTGCAATAGGATGAGGTAGATTGCCATAATGGCCATGATTGTAACCACCAAGAAGCCAACGTTTAGCCTCTGACATTTCAAATATAGCCTCTTTAACAGCTATTCTAAGATCAGTTCTTTCAACCAACATGAAACCACCACCCATTGCAAAGCCGTTTACAGCTGCTATAACTGGCTTTTGAAGAACACCTGTTTGGAAAGGATCAACCAAATTTTCCTCAACGAATTCTTTTGGAGACCCTGGTATACCTCTATCAAGAGATTCTTTCATATCTTCTCCAGCACAAAAGCCTCTTCCTGTGCCCGTTAGAATAGCAACTTCAAGATCATTATCTTCATGAAATCTGTTAAAAGCTTCAGCCATTCCGTTTCGAATAACTGTACTTAGAGCATTCAATCTTTCAGGACGATTTAACCTGATCGTTATAATTTGCCCATTAATTTCAGTTTCAACAAAACTCATAAACAACTCCTAAATATAAATCTTAATTTAACAATTTATATACTAAAAAATCTTGCAAGTCATCGATATTAAATCATAATTAAGTTTAAGAATTGTCAAATTTATAAAAAATGGGGTGTGATAATGAAAACTAGAGCTGCCGTTGCTGTTGAAGCTGGAAAACCACTTGAAATTATGGAAGTAGATCTAGATGGTCCCCGTTTTGGTGAAGTTTTAGTTGAAATAAAAGCTACAGGTATATGTCATACAGATGAATTTACTTTGTCAGGCGATGATCCTGAAGGTCTGTTTCCTGCAATTTTAGGCCATGAAGGAGCAGGAGTAGTAAAAGAGGTTGGAAAGGGTGTCACATCGCTTAAAGAAGGAGATCACGTCATACCACTTTACACACCTGAATGCCGAGAATGTGAATATTGTCTACATCCAAAGACCAATTTATGCCAAGCTATTAGAACCACTCAAGGTCAGGGTGTAATGCCTGATGGAACAAGTCGTTTCTCAATAAAAGGAAAACCTATTTTACATTATATGGGCACCTCTACTTTTTCAAACTATACTGTGGTTCCAGAAATTGCTTTAGCTAAGGTTAACAAGTCGGCCCCATTTGATAAAATTTGTTATATTGGTTGTGGGGTTACGACAGGTATTGGAGCTGTGATAAATACAGCTAAAGCCTCTGCTGGTTGCAATGCTGTTGTATTTGGACTCGGCGGCATTGGCCTAAATGTTATTCAAGGCTTAAGAATGATAGGGGCTAATATGATTGTTGGCGTCGACATGAATAATAAGAAAGAAGCGTGGGGTAAAAAGTTTGGGATGACGCACTTTGTCAACCCGTCTGAAATAAAAGGTGATCTTGTTAATCATTTAGTTGAACTAACTGGAGGCGGGGCAGATTATTCATTTGAATGTATTGGAAATGTAAATGTTATGCGTCAAGCTCTTGAGTGTGCTCACAAAGGTTGGGGTGAAAGTATAATAATTGGTGTTGCAGGAGCCGGGCAAGAAATAACAACAAGACCGTTCCAACTTGTGACAGGAAGAAGTTGGAAAGGTACTGCCTTTGGAGGCGCTCGAGGTAGAACAGATGTGCCTAAAATTGTAGAATGGTATCTTCAAGGAAAAATTGATATTGATCCTATGATTACCCATACTTTAGATCTAGAAGATATAAATAAAGGCTTTGACTTAATGCACGCAGGTGATTCTATTAGATCAGTGGTTGTATTCTAGTGAAAAAAATATCAGAAACTTTTTCTTACGGTGGGAAGCAAGCAGTTTATACTCACAAATCAAATGTGAATAATTGTGATATGACTTTTGCGATTTATACCCCGCCAAATGCAAAAAATGCTCCCATTTTATGGTACTTGTCTGGCTTGACTTGTAATCACACAAACGTAATGGAAAAAGGTGAATATAGGCAAAAAGCTGCACAGCTAGGGTTAGTAGTAATTTGTCCAGATACTAGTCCTAGGGGAGAAAATGTTCCTGATGAGGAAGATAATTGGCAGTTTGGGAGTGGAGCAGGGTTTTATCTTGATGCAACAAATAATCCCTATGATAATAACTATAATATGTATAGTTACATAACCACTGAACTGCCTCAATTAATAGAAAGTAACTTTGAGTTTGATATGTCCAGACAAAGTATTTGTGGGCATTCAATGGGAGGTCACGGAGCCTTAATAATGGCTTTAAGAAATCCCAAAAAGTACAAAAGTTGTTCAGCTTTTGCGCCTATTGTTGAGCCTTCAACGGCTAGTTGGTCAAGTGAGGCTTTTAAAAAATTTCTGGGAGAAAATAAAGATGTATGGAATATGTATGATAGTGTTTCATTGATAAAAAATGGATATTCATTTCCTGAAATTTTAATTGATCAAGGTCTAGCAGATAGTTTTCTTGAAGAAGGTTTAAGGCCCTGGTTATTAGAAGAAGCTTGTAAAGACACAGACATTAATTTGAAACTCAGAATGCAACCACATTATGATCATTCTTATTACTTTATCTCAACTTTTATGGCGGATCATTTAGAGTGGCACAAAGAAAGAATTTAATTAAACTCTTTTATTCACGTGGTATTGAGTATGTTAATGAAGCATGAGCAACTGGCTCTTTAATGCCTTCTGAGTAAATCAAAACATCCCCTACACTCAGAGTTTTACCAATCTTTAATACTCTTGATTCACTAATTAGGTCTGAAATATTTGGTTTTCTTAAAAAATTAATTGAACAATTAGTGGTAACGGTAAGACTTTTTGGCCCTATAATGCTTAAAGTTGCCAGATAAAAACTTACATCCGCTAAAAGAAACATTGTAGGACCAGAAACAGTTCCTCCAGGTCTAAGGTGTTCGTCTGAAATATGCATTAACATTGAAAGAGAATTAGGCTTAGTGTTCAAAATTTTAAAGTTATTACTAACTTGAGGGAACTCTTTTTCTAAAAAATTTTCAAGATCAATTTTTGACATTAATGGTTTCATTGTTATTCCTATTAATTTTACCTATTATTTAAAAGCCTTTGTGCCATAGCAGGAGCGGCTCCTAAATAATTTGACGGATCAATAACTTTTTCTAGATCTTTTTTGTTAAATACATTTGAGATTACTTTTTCAGATAGTAATGCATCAATAAAGGTAATTTTATTTTTTAAAGATTCTCGACAACATTCGTAAACAATATCATGGGCTACTTGCCTTCCAATATGAGGAGCCAAAGCCATCATTACTGCTTCAGCTACTATTAAGCCATTTGTTTTGTTTAAATTAAATTTCATGTTTTCTGGAGAAATTTCTAACCCTTCTAGAAGATATTTTGCGGAACTTAAACACGCTGATGAAATGATAAAGGCGTTGGGTAAAGTATACCATTCCACATGCCACTGACCAGTTGCTCTTTCATGATCAAGCACCATTGCATCTAACATAGATGAGTGATGTTCTCTTAATAGTTTAGAGCATGCCAACATAACTTCTGAAGAGATTGGATTTCTTTTTTGGGGCATAGTAGATGAAGATCCCCTTCCATGGAGAAAAGGTTCTGCCACCTCTTGAGTTTCTGTTTGCATCATCAACATGACATCGTATGCAATTTTACCTAATGAAGAACCAACTAAGGCTAGCCATCCAGTGACTTCACAAAAATTATCTCTAATTGAATGCCAACTAACATCAGGTACATTTAAATTCAACTCCTTAGCCAAATTAGCTTGGGTGTTCAGTCCATCAACCTCTCCAAGCGAAGCAAGCGTTCCAGCAGCTCCAAAAAATGATACATTAAAAATACGAGATTTAATTTCTTCTAATCTTTTTATATGTCTATCTATACTAGATAACCAGGTGGCAGCCTTATATCCAAAGGGCACAGGTAATGCATGTTGTAGGTGTGTTCTGCCAGCCATAGGAGTGTTGATATGATCTTTTACAATTTTCGATAATGCATTAGCAATTGAATCCAAATCTTTAGATAATAAATTTAACCCCTTCCTTATTTGCAACACATCAGCTGTATCCATTATGTCCTGTGTGGTTGCGCCCCAGTGACAATATTGACCATATCCATCTTCAACCGATAAACTGAGTTGCTCAACTAAAGGTAAAATGGGATAACCTACTATTGAAGTTCTTTGTTTAAGAATGTCCCAATTAATTAAATCTAAACTTGCAGCAGAAGTTATTTTCTCGCCGGCCTCTTTGGGAATGATACCTAATTTTGATTGAGACCTAGCAAGAGCGGCTTCTACCTCTAAATAAAGTTGAATAGTTGATTCATCAGAGAAGACATGATGCATCTCTTTTGTTCCAAACATTTCTCCCCAAATTTTTGAATTAGTTACTAAAGCAGGCATATTATTTTTCCTTAAAATTAAACTATTTTGTATACCAGGAGGCAGTTCTTTTTTCTAAAAAACTATTTAACCCTTCTGTTGCTTCGTCAGTCATCCTTTTTTTTGAATGCTCTATGACTAATTCTTCAAACTTATCGTCAGTTAACAACAAACCGCTTTCAATTAAGGCTCTCTTCTTGGTAAGTTCTAGCGCTTTAGGTGCAGACATTAGTAGGCTCTCAATGATTGGTTTAACGGCGTTATCAAGTTCTCCAGTTTTACAAATCTGATGAACAAGCCCTATATTTTTAGCTTCAGTTGCATCAAAGCGTTCACAAGTTAGAGCATATCTTCTGACATTTCTAACTCCAATACTTGCATTTAAATGAGGTATGATAATGCCAGCCATAACGCCCCATTTGGCTTCTGCTATGGAAAATATGGCGTCTTCACTAGCAATAACAATGTCAGCTGCTGCGGCAATTCCAGTGCCGCCTCCAAAACACCCTCCATGAATCATAGCAATAGTAGGCTTAGGGAATTCTGTAAGACCTTTAATTGCTGATGCGGTGTTTCTAGACACTTCAATGTTTTCTTGTTCATTTAATTTACCAATTTCTTTTAGCCATTCTAAGTCTGCCCCACCTTGAAAATGTTTCCCTAGTCCCCTAATCAATACTATTCTAACATCATTATTTTTATACAAAGAGGTAAAGCTTTTAATTAGTTCAGATATCATCTCACCATTGTAAGCATTATTTCTTTCTGGACGATTTAACGTAACTTCAGCAATTCCTCGGTAATCTATTTTTGTTAATACAATCCCTTCATTCATTTCAAAACCCTCTCATATTATTTAATAGTCTTTTTTATAAATCTAGTGCCGTAATCAAAGAATCATTAATTGCAAAAGATCTTAATCTAATTTTCACATTAAATTTATTTTTTAAAATCTCACCTATTTTTTCAAGGCATTTTTCTTTTTTAATATCATCTCTATTTTTAGTATCTCTAAACTTTAATTCTCCAAAAACTTTATATTTTGAAGTTAAAATTTTGCTATAAATCCATACTATTTGACAATTATCTTTTTTAGCTTCCAGCTCTTTTGTAATTGTTTGAATTAATTTATGTTCAACGTCTTCTAGTTCAGTAAAATTTGCATTCCTATCTAAATTTTCTTCGATGTAAATAATAAGAGAGGGCATTATTTGATTCCATTTATAATTAAATATTATTAATTGATAATATTGTTTTTTTTATATTAAATAGTATTCATAATTAACATGTTTATAAAAAATTAGAGGCTCAGTAAATGGATAATGAAGATTTGGATATAAATCATTTAAATAAATGGCTTGGTAACACAGAAATAGTTACAGATTATTTAACGCCAATTGTTGAGCAGAGATATAGAGCAACCCTAAACATAGATCCGGGAGATCCTAAAATTGGAGAGGCTTCTACCACGGGCTTGCATTGGATGCTTGGGTGGAACCTTAAAAAAAATGACGAACTGGGTGTTGATTCGCATCCTGCAAGGGGAGATTTTCTTCCGCCAGTTCCTCTTCCAAGAAGAATGTGGGCAGGTAGTCAAATTAAGGTAAATAGTCCTTTAAGAGTTGGAGACACAGTTATAAAAAAATCTAGTGTTGCTGATATAAAACTGAAAAATGGCCGTACAGGACAACTATGTTTTGTAACAGCTGAGTATGAATATGTAGTTGACGACGAGGTAAGATTACATGAGCTGCATAATATAGTATACAGAGACGTTACTAAAGCAGGTGGTGGATCTGGAGTGTCTGATATAATACCAAAAGACGCAGATTTCACAGAAACAATTTTTATGCATCCAACTATTTTATTTCGTTATTCAGCAATTGGCTTTGTTGGACATAGAATACATTATGATTATCCCTATACTAAAAATGAGGAAAACTATCCAGATTTGATTGTCCACGGACCTTTACAAGCTACATTTTTGTTAAGAGCTGCAGAAAAGTTAAAAGGCAAACCTGTAACTTCATTTAATCACAAGGTTATGGCTCCAGTTTTTGCGAATAGTGATTATATAATTGGTGCAAAAGAAAATTCTGATGGAAGTATTAGTTGCTGGGGTGCTGTAGAAGGTTCAGGAATGACAATGCAAGCTCAAGCTTATTTTGACTAAGGTATAGGAGAAAGAAATGGTTTCGATAACTAAATTATTTGGTAGCTACGGAGCTAACTGCAAGTTAAATGATTTTAATGATGAGATGAAGTTTTTTACTAAGATGTCAATTTTAGACTGGTGTGGGGTAGCGTATGCAGCAAAAAAAGAACCAGTTTCCAGAATTGTTTCTGAAATGGTTATGGAAGAAAAAGGGGTAAATCAGGCAACAGTGATAAGTTCTGGGCACAGAGTGTCTTCAAGAGGTGCTGCTTTAGCAAACGGAGCAACAGGGCATGCATTAGATTATGATGACACCCATTTCCTTTTTGTTGGTCATCCCACTTCAAGTGCTTTACCAACTGCTTTGGCTTTAGGAGAAGAATTAAACTCTTCAATTGAAGATATTCTTTTAGCTTATATGGCTGGTGTAGAAGTATCGACAAGAATAGGCCATATATTAGGTTATTCTCACTATAACGCTGGCTTTCACCAAACAGCTACTAGTGGTTCTTTTGGCTCAACTATTGTTGCATCAAAGTTATTAGGATTAAGTGAAGATCAAACTATTAATGCGTTAGGCTTAGTATCAACTAGAGCGTCAGGTATTAAGTCTCAATTTGGGACAATGGGAAAACCATTTCACGCTGGCATGGCTGCTTCAAATGGTATAGAGGCAGCAAAACTCTCAAAACTTGGGTTTATATCTCGTGATGACGGTATTGAATGTGAACAAGGTTTTTTTCAAACACATGGTTGGAATAAAGAAATACCACCAAGAGCAATTGAAGGGTTGGGAGCTGAATTCTTATTTCCTGAAATTAAATATAAATTCCACGCATGTTGTCACGGGTTACATTCTTTTTTAGAAGCTCTTGATGAGTTAAAGCAGGTTAATAATTTTAACCCTGAGACAATTGAAAAAATTGAAATAGAAACAAATCCTTCGTGGTTAAAAGTGTGTAATATAGAAAAACCAAAGACAGGTTTAGAATCTAAATTTTCATATAAGTTAACAGCGGCAATGTCAATTTTTGGCAAAGATACTTCGAGCTTAGACACTTATGACGATACTATATGCTTTAATGATCAAATGAATGAAATAAGGGATAAGGTAAAAGTTATACCAAATGAAAATTTAACAAACACTCAATCTGTTATATCAATTAAAGATGGGTCAAGCGAAATTAACAATAAGCATGATTTATCAGATAATATTGAAAAAAATATATTAGAAACAAAAATAGTTAGTAAATCAGCTTCCTTATTATCAAAAGCTAAATCAGAACAAATTGAAAAAATACTGAATGAACCAAAAGTAAATCAAGTAAGCACTTTGGTTGGTTGTATGGTAAGTTGATGGAAAAACAAGATTCAAGTCAAGATCTAGACGGATTATTAGTCGTTACGATTGAACAGGCTGTTGCCGCTCCTTATACATCCTGTAGACTAGCTGATGCGGGTGCAAGAGTAATTAAAGTAGAAAGACCTGAAGGTGATTTTGCAAGAAATTATGATACCAATGCACTTGGAAATAGTGCTTATTTTGTTTGGTTAAATAGGGGTAAAGAATCTATAGCGTTAGATTTAAAAAACAAACAAGATTTTTCAATATTAAAAAATATAATTTCTAAAGCAGATATCTTGATACAGAACTTGGCGCCTGGTGCTTTTGATAGGCTTGGAGAAAGTCTAGAAAAATTAAGATTAGAGTTTCCATCTTTAATTACATGTTCTATCTCAGGGTTTGGTGATGAGGGGCCGTACAAAAATCAAAAAGCTTATGACATGTTAATACAAGCGGAGACTGGAGTTATAGAGCTTACAGGTCTTCCGGATAAAGAGGGCTTTGACGGTAGAGCAAAAGTTGGACCATCAATTTGTGATATTTCTGCAGGGATGACAGCTTATCAGGCAATTTTACAAGCTTTAATAAAAAGAGGAATAACTGGTAAAGGGCGGCATATTTCAGTTTCTATGTTTAATTCTTTAGCTGACTGGATGAACCCATTTTATTTAGGTTATGTTTACAATCAAAAAATTCCCAAAAGAAATGGTATGACGCATCCAATAATTGTTCCTTATGGTGCTTATAATTGTAAAGACAATCTAACACTGTTAATTGCCATTCAAAACGATCGTGAATGGTCAAATTTATGTAAAATTGTACTTTGTGATGAGACAATGGCAACAGACAAACGTTTCAAAATGAATGCTGATAGAGTTGCTAACAGAGACTTAACAGAAAAGATAATTCAAGAAAAATTTTTAGAGTTTGAGAGAGAAGATTTGATTATGAAGCTTGAGGAAGCAAGTGTGGCTTATGGTAGAATTTCTGATATGGAACAATTAAAGAACCATCCTCAAAATAATTTTCTTGAAATAAACACAGCCAATGGAAATGTAAAAGTATTAGGGCCAGGAGCTATTCATGACAATTTCGTTCCAACCGTTAACAAGATGCCCGAATTAAATGAGCATGGAGATATAATAAGATCCGAGTTTGATCTTAAATAACTTTAGAATAATAGGAGATAGTTTTGAGAAGTATTTTATTTTTACCTACCGATAAGATTGAGAGGTTACCTAAAGCACTTGGTTCAGGTGCTGATAAGGTTATATTTGACCTTGAAGACGGGCTCGCAGGTGATAAGAAAGTTGTTGGTAGATCAAACTTTGCAGATTTGGCAAATAGGAACTATGACGGTCAGTCTGATAAGTTTTTATTGAGGATTAATGCATTAGATACTCAAGAATATCAAGAAGACTTAAAGATGCTAAAATCTTTGTCATCACTTCCCTATTCAATAGCAATACCTAAAATAGAATCCCCTGACGAATGCAGAACATTTTTAGATGATGTTGGTAAAAAAGTATTAATTCTTCCGCAAATAGAAACACCTAGAGGGATAGCAAATATAGAAACATGGGAATGTTCAGATATAGAATTTTCTGGAATTGGTTTTGGATCTGCAGATTATTGCGCCTCTACTGGAGGTGACATGGGAAAAGCTAGTTTAGCTTATGGTAGGGGTAAAATTATTAATGCTGCTGCAATTTATAACACAATTGCTTTAGATGGAGTTTGGTTAGACTTTAAAGATCCAGATGGTTGCAGAGCAGAAACTGAATATGTAAAATCAATGGGCTTTCAAAGGAAGATTTGCAATACATCCAGATCAAATTAAACCAATTCATGATGCTTACAGGCCTTCAAGTGAGGAGTTAGAATGGGCCAAAGGAGTTTTAGAAGAGGCTAAAACTGCGGGTACTGGTGCTTTTAAATATCAAGGAAAAATGGTTGACGCCCCTGTGTTAGCGGTGGCTAGGTTAATTATATCAAGGGAGGATTAGATGGATGAAAATACTTACGGAATTAGAAAAATAGGCCCCCAAAGATATAGGGAAGATCCTGGAAGATACTTTGAAGATTTTCAAGTAGGGGATGTTTATGAACATTGGCCAGGCAGAACTGTAAGCGAGGCTGATAACATATGGTTTACTAATTTAACAATGAATACACACCCAATTCATTTTGATGCTAATTATGCATCCAAATCAGAGTTTGGAAAATATTTGGTAAACTCTGCATTTACGTTAGCTCTTGTTACAGGCATGTGTGTTAGTGGTACTAGCCAGAAAGCGATAGCAAATCTTGGATGGGAAGAAATTAAAATTCCAGCACCTGTTTTTGTTGGTGACACGTTATATTCAGAAACAGAAGTTTTAGATAAAAGAGAATCAAAATCTAGACCAACTCAAGGCATTGTAAAAGTAAGACATATTGGAAAAAATCAAGATAAAGTAGTTGTTATGGACATGGTTAGGTCTTTCTTGGTGGCTAAACGTGGACATAGTGTAGTAGATAAAATCATTGAAGAGACAGCTAAATAGAGGAAAACATATATGAATTTACCTCTTGCTGGAGTAAAGGTGATCGCCTTTGAACAATATGGTGCAGGACCATTTGGAACTCAATACCTTGCAGATATGGGAGCTGAGGTTATTAAGGTTGAACCTGCCGGAACTAGTGGAGACTACTTAAGAGAGATTGGTCCATATTTTATTGATGGTGAAAACAGAAACTCTGCCTCTAGTATTTTTTTTCAGGCACTAAATAGAAATAAAAAAAGTATCACTCTGGATATTTTGTCTGAAAAAGGCAAAAATATTCTAAAAAAACTAGTCCAAAATGCGGATGCTGTTTGTAATAATTTACGAGGTGATGTTCCTGAAAAATTAGGAATAACCTACGATCAACTTAAAGATTTTAATAAATCTATAGTAGCGGCTCACTGCTCTGCATATGGAAGGGAAGGACCTAGAAAAAACTGGCCAGGGTATGATTATTTAATGCAAGCTGAAGCAGGATACTTTTCTTTGACAGGAGAACCAAGTGGTCCTCCTGCAAGATTTGGCCTTTCTATTGTAGATTATATGTCGGGGCTGACAATGTCTTTCGGTCTTGTAAGTGCAGTGTTGTCAGCTAGATCAACAGGCTTGGGAAGAGATGTTGACGTAAATTTATTCGATACAGCCATGTTTAATCAAAGTTATATGGCTGCATGGACACTTAACTCAGACTTTAAAAGTGAAAGGCTAGATAGGTCCGCTCATCCAATTTTAGTTCCTTGTCAATTATACAAGACTAAGGATGGATGGATATATCTGATGTGTAATAAAGAGAGTTTTTGGCCAATACTATGTGATAATATTGGTAGAGAAGAATTGAGTGATGACCCAAGATTTGTAAACTTTAAGACAAGGCAGGAAAATAGGGATGAAGTCACAAGAATTTTAGATGAAGAACTCATGAAAAAAACAACAGCTGAATGGCTTGATAAATTTGGTGGGATTGTTCCTGCTGCTCCAATATTAGACTTGAAAGAAGCTCTAGAGAACCCTTTTCTGAAAGACAGAAATAACATACAAAAATTAAAAACTAAGAATGGTGTAGATATAAGTTTACTAAAGACACCTGTGCATATTTCAGAAAGTACTTTTGAAGATAAAACGGCTCCTGAACTTGGTGAAGATACTTATGCTGTTCTTGAAGAAGCTGGTTTTACAAAAAAAGAAATAAAAGGTTTCAAAAGTGACGGAATTATCTGACTAAATAGATAACATATTCAGCAATTAATTTAAATTTTAAGAAATAATAGTTTACCTGCTATGTATAACGTTATAGTTTGTGATTCTTAATATTAGGAGGAAATTTTTATGAAATTGACTAAATTATCACTTTTAGGCGCAGCAAGTGCTGTAGCCTTGACTTTTGCAGCTGGAACTAATCTAGCAACAGCTGACGGTCACAAAATTAAACCAATCAAAATGCGTTGGGCATCAGACCACTCTGGTCCGCCACATCCAGCTGCAATAGCAGAAGTTTTCTTTGCTGAGCAGGTTGAGAAAAAAATACCTGGAAGTAAAGTTCAAATCTATTGGGCAAAATCTCTTTATAACGTTCCTAAGGGTACTCAAGCCTTAACAAAAGGTAACTTAGAGATGATGACTGGGCAATTTGGAAAAACATCAAGTGTTGAGCCATTAGCTAATACAATTGTTGGTGCAGGAAAATTAACAACTCCAGGTGCTATTCAAGGTCTTGATGGAACAAAAACTTTTGCTCAATTAAAGAAAGTTTTTAATGATAAGCATGGAATTACTTTATTCGGTTCAGGACATTTAAGTATGTATATGGGCGCAGGTGCTGTTAAAAGTAGATTGCTAGTTCCATCTGACTTTGCTGGTAAAAAAATAAGAAGTATGGGTCCTGCTGAAAATGCATTATTAGGTTCATTAGGTGCTAACGCTACCACAATGTCTTTCGGTGACGTTCCTCCTGCGCTTCAAACTGGAGTTATTGATGGACTTCTAACAAGCTTAGGTGGATTTAACGCTACTAAAGAACAAGCTCCTTATTTCACAGTTGCTGGTATCAACGGTATTGTTGGAGACTATTACTGGATGGGTGCATCTAATAAGTGGTGGTCAAAATTATCTAAGAAGCAACAGAGTGCATTAGCTGACATTATTGTTAACGATTTTATTCCTTTTCAAAAGGCTATTAACTTTTGTAATGATAAGAGATTAGTTGATAAGTACAAAGTTACTGACAAGTCAAAGGCTGGTATCTATGTTATGAACCCTACTGAAGCTGCTGTTTTACAAAAAGCTGAAGGTGGTGCAACTAACAACTGGATTAAAACTAAAGTTGACGCAACAGGTGACAAAATGGTTGATCAGTTTACTGCTGAAGCCAAGGCTCTTGTAGCAGCTAACCCAATGGGTTCAAGTGCTTTAGAAAAAACAGATTGTACTGCTTTTGCAGCTGACTTTGCAAAATATGCAAAAGGAAGCTGCTCTTTACAAGAAAAAAGCAAGAAAATAAATTCTTAAGAAGGCCTGATGTATTTCAGGCCTTCTTACATTAAAATAAAAATCATGAATTCATTTTACAAAATATCAAATTAATAAAATCCAATATTAACTTGGTTTTAGGAAATTGCTCAGCTTATTTAATGATAGCTGTCACAATTTTTGCATTAGCTGAAATTATTCGAAGATATATTTTTGGAGTTGTTTTTGAGTGGGGCCAAGATGCAGTTATATATGCAATGGTTTCGTCTGTTGCATTATATATTTGTGTTACGCAAATTAAAAGAGGCCATTTAGTTATGAGCGCAGTGCTTCAGCTTTTGAATGCTAAAGGTTTTCATCGAACAGTCGGGTCTCTTAAAATTTTTGTCTCATTTTTTATATCTCTATTTACAGGATCATTAACATATACCGCTTATTCAACTATTGAGTATTCAATTCAAATTGGAGAAAGAACTGAAAGCTTGTATTTTTACATGTGGCCTTTTCATTTTATACTTGCAATTGGAATGGGATTAATGTGCGTTGTATCATTTCTTCAATTTATTGAAGATATCCATAGTTATGTCAAAGGCGATCACTTTACTGATGAAGTTGAAGTGGCAACAGATGTCTAAATTTTTTAGAATAGGAGATTAATAATGTTTTCATTAGGTGGATACTTATTTAGTCTTTTGTTCGCTGGTGCGCCTATAGGTATAGCGCTTGCTGGTGCAACCGCACTTACTCGTTTTATTTGATGACTTTTTAACATATAGCACCTTATTTGAAGCATTCTTTAGTTTCTTAACTAAATATACATTAGTAGCAATTCCATTCTTTATTTATGCTGGTTTTTTAATGGAACGGACTGGGTTAGTTGGAAGTCTTTTTAAGTTTGCTGATGCTCTAGTTGGTTGGGTTCCAGGTGGTTTTGCATACGCAACTTTGTTAGCTGCTGTTTTATTCGGAGCTATTTCAGGATCATCTACTGCAATGGCTGCTGCTATGAGTGTTATAGCCTACCCAGAACTTGTAAAAAGAGGTTACCCAAAGTGGATGGCAGCAGGTGTGATTGCGTCTGCAGGTGGTATTGCACTTTTGATACCTCCAAGCATAACACTAATATTATTTGGTGTTATTACAGAAATGGATATTATTAAATTATTCTTTGCTGGAATTGTTCCTGGGATAATGTTGGCTATAAGTGACGCTGTAATTATAGTGAGTGTTTCTCTATTTATAAAATTACCTAGGGGTAAATTTGATTTATGTGAAGTTTGGATTTCTTTTAAAGAAGCTCTTCCAGCCTTATTAATGCCGGTTATTATTCTTAGGTGGATTATATGGCGGAATATTTACTCCGACTGAAGCTGGTGCTGCTGCTGCTGCTTATGCTTTATTTTATGGATTAATATTCAAACGTAAAACTTTTATAAAAGAAGTTATGCCAACAACAATAAGAACTATGAACCTCACAGCAGTTGTGTTTTTCTTACTAGGTTGTGTTGGAATATTTCAATTTTACTTAGCAAATATGGGCTGGCCTATGATGATTGCTGAATGGGCTGGTGAATTAGGTTTATCTAAACACGGATTTCTTTTTGCATTAATGGGGTCATTGTTATTTTTGTCTATGTTTTTAACTGGTGTGGCTATTTTAGTGTTAACTGTACCAATTTATTTTCCAGTTGCTTTAGCACTTGGTGTTGATCCAATACATCTTGGGATATTAACAGCTTTATGTATAGAAATAGGTAGTGTTATTCCACCTGTTGGACTTAATTTGTTTGCTGTTAGTGGAGTAACAGGGTTGCCTGTAACGACTGTTATAAAGGGTTCGTTTCCTTTTTGTATATCAGATACCGTGGTTTTAATAATAGTATTATTATTTCCAGCGCTAGCTCTAACTTTACCTGAGATTTTGGTAGTATCTCATTTTAAATAATTATCATAAATAGTTTTAGAATAATCTAGCAATTCGTTGTCATTTCCAAACTTTGTAACTAGTTGACAACCAATTGGTAGATTTTGTAACCCTTTAAATAATGGCAAAGTTACACAAGGGTTGCCGCTCAACGACCATGTTGTGTTAAACATAGGTGAACCAGTATATCCAAGCCCTTTTAGAGCTTCACCAGGTGCACTTGGAGTAATTATAAGATCTATGTCCTTAAAAACTTCATCAATTTCATTTTTTAAAATCGAAAGGTTTTCTATAGCAGACTTATATAATTTGTTAGTGACCTGATATCCATCATTTAATCTTCCACTTCTAAGTTGATCACTTAATTCGTTGTAGTGATTAAATCTTTCGTAAGAAATAGATCTTTTAAATTCATAGCCGCTTATGTCTAAGTGTAATTGATCAGCTTTTGAAATAATTTGGTTTAGATTAAGATCAGTTATATCAAATTTTTCAACACGCAGTTTTTCAATAAATTTTTCTAAGTTATTTTGTGTAGAAATGTCAGTTTTATCCCAATGTGGTGTTCTAACAAAACCAATTTTAATTTTTTTCAAATTAATTTTTTTAGGTTTTATAATTTTTTCTTCTAATAATATTGAACGAAAAAGAGATACATCTTCAACAGATCTTGTCATTAATCCTAAAGTGTCAATTGTTGGCGAATTTGGAAGTATTCCAGATTTATCAAAGTCTCCATAAGTAGGCTTGTATCCAACTATTCCGCAATAGGCTGCAGGCCGAATGACTGAACCAGTTGTCTGTGTACCAAAACAAACTGGTGCCATCATAGCAGCTACAGCTGCTGCTGATCCAGAGCTTGATCCACCTGGTGTAAAATCTTTATTATGTGGATTTGTTGTTTGTCCAGGGCCTCTATGACCCAGTTCAGTTGATACTGTTTTGCCTAGAAATATACACTCCAGATTGCTTGGCAATGGCAACTGAACTAGCGTCTCTTGAAGGAATATTATTTTCATAAAACGGTGTCCCTAAGCCGGTGGGTACATTGCTAGCATCAATAATATCTTTTATTCCAAAAGGAATACCTAATAGAGAATAGTCATTTAAATCGTCAAGTTGTCTTGCTTTTTTTAGAGCATTTTCTTCATCTAAATATATCCATGCCTTTACGTCGCTATCTTTTTGTTTAATCCTATCAAAGCAACTGGATACCCATTCATATATGGATAATTTTCTATTTTTTATAAGTTCAATCGCTTCGGTTGCAGTAAATTCATAAGGGTTTGTCATATTACTCATTCTTATTAATTTTAAAATTTATACATATTAAGGATTATTTTTTGGTTTTGTAAAATTAAATTTTAGTTTAACGTTTTAGTGAAGTTAATTGGAGGAATAAATGGAAAATATGACAGAAAAGTTTGCTGAGTTTTGTGAAGAATTAAAATATGAACATTTGCCTCCAGAAGTTATTAAAAGAACTAAATTATTAATTTTAGATACAGTAGGAATTATTATTAGGGCGAGGCATGATGCTGAATCAACCTCTAGTCTAGTTTCTGCAATTGATAAATTAGAAATGGGTAATGGCAGTTGCCAAGTTTTTTCTGATAAAAAAACCTATACACCAAGTGCAGCCGCTTTATTAAATGGAACGTTAGCTCATTCACTTGATTTTGATGACACTCATGCAGAGGCATCGCTTCATTCAAGTGCACCTATTTTGTCAGCAGCATTGGCTGCGGCTCAAATGAACAAATCATCAGGTCAAGAATTGATAACTGCATGTGTTGTTGGTTATGAAACTCAGATAAGATTAGGTTTGGCAGGTGGATCATCAGCACATTACAAAAAAGGATTTCATCCTACTGCAACTTGTGGTGTTTTTGGAGCGGTTGCAGCAGCAGGTCACCTTATGGGTCTAACTAAAGACCAGTTTATTTCAGCTTTTGGGATTGCATTAAGTCAATCGGCAGGTTCCATGCAATTCCTTACAGATGGAGCTTGGACAAAAAGATCACACGTTGGTCAAGCGGCACAAAATGGCTTAAGTTGTGCCATTATGGCTGGGGAAGGTTTTAAAGGGCCATCACAAGCATTTGAAGGGCAATGGGGTTACTTTCATTCATATGCCTCAGGTGGTGACTTCAAAAAAGCTTTAGATGGCCTTGGCAAAAAATTTGAAACTTTGAATTTAGGCGTAAAACCTTATCCGTCCTGTAGGTATAGTCACGCAGCAATTGATGGCATTATAGAGCTAAAAAATGAATTAGGCTTTTCATCTGAAGATGTAGACAATATTGATATTGGATTATCTGAAACAGCATTGAATATAATCGGTTATCCATTAAAGGATAAACAACATCCTAAAAGTATAGTTGATGGACAGTTTTCTATGCCCTTTTGTGCTGCGGTTACAGTTAGGAGTGGAGGATTAAACTGGGATGATTATAATAAACATTTAAATAACAATGATACTCTTTCCTTTTGTAATAAAATAAAAGTTAGTCCAGATGAAGATGCTGAAAAATGTTGTCCAGAGTATATGAGTGCTAAAGTCAAATTAGTAGTGAAGGGTGTTAAGCATGAAAAATTTGTAAAAATCCCAAAAGGAGAACCAGAAAATTTTATGGAAGGATGATGAATTTATTTCAAAATTTAAAGGTTTAACTGAACCTTATTTGTCAAATAATAGAGTTGATCAATTAACTGACATGATGCTTAAAATTGATCAAGCAAATAATGTAAATTCAATTTTTGAATTTAGTCAAATTGATGTGTAAAGTTTTAAGGAGTAGATTATGAATGAACAAAGATTAGTGGATGTTGATCCTAAAAGCGCTACATCAGAAGAAGAAATTCTTATTATAGATACGGTAAATAAGTTTTTAGAAAAAGATGTAAAACCCTTTGTTAAAGAATTTGAATCTGAAGATAAATATCCACAATTAATTGCAGATAAAATGGCTGAACTAGGCCTTTTTGGTGCGACTATATCTCCAGAATATGGAGGGTTAGGTCTGTCAGCAGTTACTTATTCAAAAATTGTTGAAAATGTATCAGCAGTATGGATGTCAGTGTCTGGTATTTTTAATTCTCATCTAATAATGTGCGCAGCAGTTGAGAGATTTGGTACAGAAGAAATGAAACAATATTATCTTCCAAAATTTGCATCTGGTGAAATTAGAGGTGGTATTGCGCTTACAGAACCAGATTGTGGAACAGATCTACAGTCAATAAAAACCAAAGCACAAAAAGAAGGCGATGATTACATAATCAATGGAAATAAAACCTGGATTACTAATTCTGTAGAAGGTTCAATTTTAGCTGTTTTAGTTAAAACAGACGCCAATATTAAACCGGCTCATAAGGGCATGAGTTTAATTCTTGTTGAAAAAAAGCATGGTTTTGTATCTAGAAAATTAAAGAAACTTGGTTATAGAGGAATAGATACTGGTGAAGTGCAATTAGATAATGTAAAAGTTCCAGCCTCTAATTTGATTGGTGAAGTAGAAGGGCAGGGTTTAAAACAAATTTTAGCAGGTTTAGAACTAGGACGAATAAACGTAGCTGCTAGGGGTGTTGGGGTTTCAAGAGCGGCTTTAGAGGACTCTATAGAATATGCCAAGGTCAGAAAGACGTTTGGGAAACCTATAAGTGAGCATCAATCAATTCAAATTAAATTAGCTGAGATGGCAACTAGATTAGAAGCATCTAGGCTGTTAACAGAACAAGCAGCAAAAGCATATGATTCAGGAAATAGATCGGATTTACAGGCAGGTATGGCAAAATTATTTGCCACTGAAACAGCGTTATTTAATTCAACTGAAGCTATGAGAATTCACGGAGGTTTTGGATATTCTCCTGAATATAACATTGAAAGATATTATAGGGATGCGCCTTTATTAGCTATTGGAGAAGGTACTAACGAATTGCAAAAACTTATTATTGCCAAGCAATTAGTTTCAGATAATTAAATAATTTGATTATAAATAACCGTTGAACTAAATGCTAAAACACCAGCTACAAGACCTATAATGGGAGTTCTTGAAAAAAACAAAAATATTATAACTCCTATAAGAAATGGTATTAGCCTTTCAAGCAATTCAGTTTCTGCTAAAGCACCAGTTGGGAAAAAAATAATACGTACCATTAAGCCTGTAGTCATTGCAAATGCAACAGCGTTTATCCATTTTGCAAAAAAGCTGTCTTTACGAATTTTACTGGATAAAATAAGTCCAAGAAATCGCCATATAAATATGCCTAAACTTGCTATGAAAAGCATGAACCAAGGCAATAATTCATCATAAAATGTTGAAGTATCAAACATTACTATTTCCTTTCTGAACTAGGTAACTAGTAAACAGACCTATAGTTCCTCCAAAAAGACCAGCAATGATTAAACTCCAATCACCAATGTATGGAAAGAGAAGAGGGCAAATTATTCCTCCAGAAATAACAGCTACCCTATAATATATTTCAACAGCTCTTAACATTAATATAGTTAGATATAGTGGCATTATAAAAATAGGTATTGATACAATATCCGCAGGTAGGAAAAAAAACAATTTATAGCCAAGTACAGTAGTAAAAGATGTTATAGTTACCAAAGCTAAAGTTAACCCTTTAAAAAAAGTCAAAAGCTCTTTTTCTTCAAGCTCGTCTTTAGCTTTAGTTAGCTCAGCCCAACCAGTAGGGCTAATAAGGTGCGCCCACAATAATTTAGAAACAAATGAAATTTTATGACTATGAATATTTATTATAGTCATTCCTGACAATACTAAAAAAAACTGTCTCATGTTAGCTAATAAAACAGTACTAAATAATAGTAATATAGGTGTTCCAATTGTATATAATGAAACAAAAATAACCATTCCTGGCATGCTCCAAAGTATTAGGAGTGCTCCTAAACATAAGAAAAGATCAAGTCCGGCTTCTCCTGCAAAAACACCATAACCAAACATGGCAGCACTCATTCCAATTCCAGGGAAACCAAAGCCAGTTAAAATACCTTTTTTAAAAGCACTATCTCTCTTTTTCATAAATTAATTTTTTCTAAATCATTGTTTTGCTATTAGATCAATTTCAACAGATGCGCCTACAGCAAGACCAGTTACACCAATACAAGTTCTAGCAGGAAGTTTGTTTTCGTCAAAATACGATTTGTAAATTTTATTTACTTTATCAAAATCTTGAAAGTTTACTAAATAAACTCTCACAAATGTTACTCTATCCAACGAAGATCCTGATTGTTTTAAAACGTTTATAAGGTTCTGCATTACTTGGTGGGTTTGCTCTTCTACATCATTGCTAACTAATACATCTGGGTTGTTTGGTAATGTTGGCATTTGTCCAGTGACAAAAATAAAATCACCTGCCTTAACGGCGTGACTAAAGGGGCCTACTCTTTTAGGGCCAGTTTCAAATACTAAATGTTCTATATCCAATCCATTACTCCAAGTAAGATTATTTGTTGTCAAAAAGGTTATTTCAAATAAACTTGCATTAAAGGGGAGAATTTTCAATGAGATTTACAAACAAAACTGTCTTTATTACCGGTGCTGCAGGGGGCATAGGTCGTCAAACGGGATTAAGTTTTGCCAAAGAAGGTGCAAATGTTGTAGTTACAGATTTAGACTTTGATATGGCGAAAAGAGTAGCAGATGAAATACAATCTGCTGGCGGTAGTTCAGAACCATTTAAATTAGATGTAACAAATCAAGATGAAACAATTGAAACAATGAATAATGCTTATAAACATTTTGGGAGCTTAGATGTTGCATTTTGTAATGCTGGAATTAGAGAAATCGTCTCACCACTAGAATTGTCTATTGAAGAATGGAGAAAGGTTATTGATATAAATGTAACTGGTGTATTTATTACAGCTCAAACATTTGCAAAGCATTGTATTGAAAGAAAAAATAAGGGTAACATAGTTATTACTTCTTCAACTTTAAGTGTAACCTCTGCTCCTAATAGATGTGCTTACACAGCTTCCAAGCATGCTACAGCTGGTATGACAAAGCAATTAGCAATGGATTTAGCTAAATACGATATTAGAGTGAATGCTGTTGGACCAGGGGTTATTAGAACACCTTTAACAGAAAGATATTTTCAAGATGAAGAGGCTTCTCAAAAAGTAAGAAACTTACACGCTATGAAACGTTGGGGAGAACCCAATGAAATTTCGAGTGCTGTTTTGTACCTAGCAAGTGAAGAAGCAAGTTTCTGTACAGGGACAAACTTAATCGTAGATGGTGGTTGGACAGCAGGAAAAGATTGGTAGTTAATTAATTTATTACCAATTAGATTTTTTCTTTGATAAATTAAATGATTAATGTATTAAAGATTAGATATTTAGTTAATATGTTAAATAATTAATTTGGAGGTCATTATGAATGGAGCAGAAAGTCTAGTAGCGACTTTATTAAAAGGGGATGTAAATGTTTGTTTTACTAATCCAGGAACTTCAGAAATGCATTTTGTTGCAGCTCTAGATCAATATGAAAAGATGAGAAGTATTTTATGTTTGTTTGAAGGTTGTGCAACTGGTGCTGCTGATGGTTATTTTAGAATGCAAAGAACTCCAGCTTCAACTTTACTACACTTAGGTCCCGGGTTGGCCAACGGACTTGCAAATCTTCATAATGCTAAAAAAGCAAGTTCAGGCATTGTAAATATTGTGGGTGAACATGCTCTTGATCATATAAAATTAAATGCGCCATTAACTTCTGATATAGAGGGGATTGCTAGACCAGTTTCTCATTGGGTTAAAACTAGTAAATCATCTAAGGATATCGCAATTGACGGAGCTGAAGCTATTCAGAAGGCAAGAGTAACCCCAGGTCAAATTGCGACATTAATATTACCTGGTGATACCGCTTGGAATGAAGGAAATAAGCCAGAAAATATTGAGTTTAAAAATAGTTCTAACAAGGTTTCAGCCGACATAATTCAAGAGGGAATAGAAGCTTTAAAAGCCGCAAAAAACCCATTGATCCTTGTCGGAGGGGCTGCTCTAGAAGAGAAAAATTTAATTAAGATAGCTAAAATAGCTGATAAAATGAATTGTCAAATTAAAACAGACTGGTTTAATGCCCGTTTAGATAAAGGTGCTGGAAGAATTAACTCTGTTAGAATACCTTACGTAGTTGATAATGCAGTCGAAGTTTTAAAATCTTTTGATACTATTATTGTTATAGGAGCAAGAAGGCCTGTTGCTTTTTTTGCATATCCAAATAAACCAGGCGTTTTAACACAAGATAGCACAAAGTTTGTAGAGCTTGCGTCTCTTTCTGATGACATAACAGATCTTATTGAAAAAATGTCTGATAAAATTGGGGTTTCTAATAAAGTACCTTCAACAACGTCAGAATTAAAAATTCCAGAAATTCCAAAAGGACCGATTAATACAACCTCCCTTGGAATGGTTTTAGGGGCCTTGATTCCAGAAAATGCAATAGTAGTTGATGAATCTGTTACTACTGGAAGAGAGTTTTTTAATCAAACTGCGGGATCTTGTCCTCATACATGGCTGAACAATTGTGGAGGTTCTATTGGATTTGGGATGCCAGTGGCAATTGGAGCAGCTACGGCTTGTCCAGATCAAAAGGTAATAGCCTTAGAAGGTGATGGAAGTGCTATGTATACTGTTCAATCTTTATGGACTATGGCTAGAGAAAACTTAGACATTACTCGTTTTGATATTCGCAAATCAAAGTTATAAAATCTTGCAAGGTGAATTGACTAATGTTGGTGTTACTAATCCAGGAAAATCAGCTTTGGAAATGTTGTCTTTAAAAGATCCGTCTTTAGACTGGGTTTCAGTATCCAAGGGTATGGGCGTTGATGCAGTTCGTGTAGATAATATAGAAGACTTAGTCAAAAATTTTAAGCATGGATTAAAAGAAAATGGTCCGTTCTTAATTGAAGTAATGATTTAAAGAGTTTTGATGTAACAAAATTGTAATAATTTCAGTTTATAAAAAAAATATCTTGAGAAATCATTTAGTTCAGGGTTGATGAAATTAAGGTAGATCTTGACTATATGATCCTCAATGCACTAATTGTTAAGCCTAATTCTTTTAAAAATTTATAGTTAGGTTTTAGTATTACAGACACCATAGTTATTTTAGCAGTACTATCTGCTGCTTTTTTGCACGCACTTTGGAATTTTATATTAAGAGGTTCCATTGACAAATTCATCAGTATGACAGCAGTTGTTCTTGGCCATTTGCCTTTGGCAATCACGGGTATTTTTATTTTTGGATTACCTAATATTAATGGATTAATTTTCATTTTAGTGAGTTCTTTTTTACACGTTTTTTATCAAATATTCTTACTGAACGCATATAGATATGGTGGGTTGTCTGAGGTTTACCCCGTTGCAAGAGGCTTATCTCCTCTAATTATAATTTCAATAAGTTTGTTTTTTCTTAATGAAGATATTTCATTTTACGAAGTTTTAGGGATTTTTATGATTTCTCTATCATTAATAATTTATGGAATTAAACAAATAAGAAATAATAAGTCCAATATTAAAGGTTTTTATCTAGCAATTGCAACTGGTTGTTTAATAGCCAGTTACTCTATTGTAGATGGTCATGGTGCAAGAGTAACACAAAATCCAGTAGGTTTTTTTAGTTCAATGACTTTAATTAATGCTTTAATATTTTATTGTTTTGCTCGATGGAAAGAAAGGCAAATAATAAAAAAGATTTTCGTTGGCGAGAAGATATCATTCTTTGTTGGCGGCGCTGCTTCTTATGCTGCCTATGGTATCGTAGTGTGGGCATGTTTATACCTGCCAATTGCCGTAGTTTCTTCCGTAAGAGAAACTTCAATTCTATTTGCTGTTTTTCTAGGCTTGTTGTTCTTAAAAGAAAAGTTAAATTTCTTTAAACTATTTTTAATAATAGGATTGTTTGCAGGCTTAATATTTTTAAGATTAGGATAAAAGTTATTAGTATTAAATAAATAGCTAATGTAACTTCGATTTACATGGTAGTTAATATTTTTAATGAAGGTTAGATTTTGGATATTTTAAATAACCCTAATGAAATAGCTCTAATAGTAGGGTTGGCCTATTTAATAGCAGGAGTAGTAAAGGGAGTAATTGGTATAGGTCTACCAACTACCGCAATAACGATTATGACTTTTTTTATCTCTCCTTTAATGGCTTTAGGCTTAAACCTTATACCTATGACTGTTGCTAATATTTGGCAATTTAGCAAGGCAGATAATCCCAAAAAGTTAATTAACAATTATAAATATTTCGCTTTTTCATTAGTAATTTGTATTTTAATAACCTCGTTTTATGCCTATGAAATAGGAGATAATTTAGTAAGGCTTATTTTTTCATTTGCAGTTATATTATTTGTTGGTCTTCAAATTTTTGGTTTCAATTTTAAAATGAAATCAAATCATGATATTTTTTGGCAAAGTGGCCTTGGTGCTTTAGGAGGGTTAATTGGAGGTGTTGCTTCGATATGGGCCGTTCCTGTAACAATGTATTTATTGATGAAAAATGTTAAACCCAAACATTTTGTAGATGTTAGTGGTTTTTTAATTACAATTGGATGTATTCCTGTTTCCGTTGGGTATATTGCCACAGGTGTATTTCAATCAAATATGTTTATTTATGGAGCACTTGGTTCTGTTACAGCTGTGATAGGTTTCCAGATTGGTGAAAAGTTAAGAAATAAAATAAATGCAAAAACATTTAAAAAATTATTACTTATATTCTTTAGTATTGCAGCTTTAAAAATGATAATTCAGTCACTCATAGAATTTAACGTGTTTTTTTAAAATAGCTTTATCAGATAATTTTAATTTCAACTTCAGATAAATTGCCTACTTTGTAAATAATATGATCTCCTGTTTGAGGTGCTCGAGTTTTAATTACACTTCCAGTAATTATAACACTACCTTTAGGGATTGTCCGTCCATGAGAAAGTAGTAAATTCGCAACCCAAGATAATGATTCTAACGGATTTGCGTCTTTAATCATTGCATTTTGTGGAGGTTCGTCATTCCAAAATAGTTGAGATTTAATATTATCAAGATTTAAATTTTCCCAATTTGGAAGTTCTTCACCTAAAACTATTCCTGAACACCAGGCATTATCTGTGATCATAGTCAATGGGTTGATGTTTGAATAATCAGCTTCTCTATCTATAATAAGTTCAAAGGCAGGTGAAAGAGATTTCACATATTGTCTAATATTATCTTTATTAAATGAACCCATATTAGGTTTTAAATCATCAGATAAAGTTGCAGCTATTTCAAACTCTAGTCCTAACCCATGGAAATTACTTAGTTCAAATGTTGAAGGACTATTCTTTATTTCATTGGCAAAAATTCCACCAGCTATAGGATGATCTATTCCACATAATTCCTGTTGAATTTTGGAAGCCAAAGCTATTTTAAAGCCACCTAATTCTCCTCGACCAGATTTTTTTTGAAATATCTGTTGTGCTTTATAAGCCTCATCAAAATCTGAAGGCATTAAGGCTTCAGGTAAGTTTTGAAAGTTCATTTTTGCATTATGTTGATCCAACATAAATTGAGCTGTTTGTTCTAATCTATCCATAATAAAAACCCTCATAATCAACTTATTTTATTTATAATAATATACTATAAAAATTTTCTATTCTTAGAAAGTTTTGTTTGATATTATAACTACATGTTTTTTGGAGTTTTTGTTGTTAGATAGTCACATCGTTAACATTAGAAATGAAGTAGATAATTGGCTTTTAAGTTTTAACGAAGCTATATCCGACAAAAATAGCAAAACAGATTCTATAGAAAATCTTAATAAATTATTTTTTGAGAACTCTCATTGGAGAGATATATTAGCGCTCACTTGGCAGATCGAAACAACATCTGGCAAACAAAATATAATTCCAAAACTTTATGATAAGGTTTTAAATGTTATTGCTAAAGACTTTGTTATCGATCCACAAAGAACTCAACCTAGGGAAGTTATTAGAGCTGGTAAGAATGTTGTAGAAGTCATTTTAAAATTTAAAACAAAGTTTGGTTATTGCGAGGGCGTAGTTAGATTATATGAAGACAGTGAGGCCTCAGGGACTTTTAAAGCATGGAATTTTCTTACAGCTTTAAGTGATCTTAATTCTTCATTTAATAAAAAAGAAGATCAATATGAAAATACTTTGGAAGGTCCGAATTGGTTAGATGTTAGAAAAGAAGACAGATTATATAAAGACAGAGATCCTGAAGTTTTAGTTGTTGGGAGTGGGCAAGCTGGCCTATCAATTGCAGCAAGATTGAAACAACAAAATATTGATACTCTTGTTGTAGATAAAAATGAAAGAGTTGGAGATAATTGGAGAAATAGATATCACTCTTTAAAATTACATAATCAGACACATGTAAATCATCTTGCCTTACATGCCATTCCCTCTACCTGGCCAACCTATATTCCCAAAGACAAATTAGCAGGATGGTTTGAGTATTATGCTGAGAGTATGGAATTAAATGTTTGGACAAAAACAACCTTTATTAGTGCAGAATACGATAAAGCTAAAAAAAATTGGAATGTTAAGCTTAAATTATCTGATGGTAATGAAAAGATAATGAAGCCCAAGCATATAGTAATGGCCGTTGGTGTGAGCTCAGTTCCCAATCGTACTAAAATTCCAGGAATGGAAGGTTATAAGGGTAAGGTAATTCACTCAACAGATTACAGTAGTGGTAGAGATTACAAAGGTAAAAATGTATTGGTATTTGGGACTGGTACAAGCGCGCATGACGTTGCGCAAGATTTGTACGTTCATGGTGCAAATGTTAAAATAGTCCAGCGATCACCATCTATGGTTGTGAATGTTGAGCCTAGCGCTCAGCTTCCCTATCAACTATACAGGGAAGGACCAAACACTGATGATTGTGATTTAATTACGATTTCAAGTCCTCTTAAAGTTCTAAAAAAAACACATCAACTACTTACAGAAAAGACAAAAGAAATTGATAAGCCTTTATTGGACAAATTAGAAGAGGTTGGGTTTAGATTAGAATACGGAGAAGAAAATACCGGGTGGCAATTTAAATATTTAACTAGAGGTGGTGGTTATTATTTTAATGTGGGAGCATCTGATTTAATAGCCGAAAGAAAAATTAAAGTAATACAATTTTCTGGATATTATTAATTTTAATCCTTCTGGAATAGAGATGAAATCAGGTGACATTTTGATATTGATTTGATGGTTACTGCACCGGTTACAAAGGCCAAGAATATGTAGTTGAAGAGTTTTTTGGTAAAGCGGTTGTTGAAAAGGTTGGACCTATTTGGGGATTTGATAATGATAGACAAGAATTAAGAAATATGTGGATGCAGACTAACCAACCTGGTCTATGGTTTCATGCAGGAAGCTTAGCTCAATGCAGAATTTTTTCAAAATTTCTAGCTTTGCAAATCAGGGCAATACAAGATGGAATAGTTATTTAAGGCCTAATTTTTACTCCTGATTTTTTTTCGTATGTAAGAGCGACATTGCTCATATCAGCATCTTCACCAAATTCATCTATAGTAGATTTTAAAAGCTCTTGAGACAATTTTCCAAGTGGAATTTCAACCTGATTAGTATCAGCAATTTTGATTGCAACGCCAGCGTCCTTTTTCATCAAACCAGTACTGAAACCTTGTACCATTTTTCCAGAAAGAATATTGTCCGGAAGTGTAATTTCGGTTGCATAGTTTCTCCCCGAGCTTTTCTGGATAATATTTACAGCTTTTTCAGGCTCAACACCGTCTTTTACAAGCATGGAGATAACTTCGAAAGTGGCCATTCTACATATTAAATTGAGTAAGTTGTTACCTGCCTTGATTGAATGTCCTGATCCGATCTCTCCTGCATAGAATATATTTGAACTAATATCGTCCATTAGAGGCTTAATAGTAGAAAATTGATTTTTAGTTCCACCTACCATTATAGCTATATTGCCTTGATTGGCTCCTTTTGGACCGCCACTTACTGGAGCATCTATAAAATTTATACCTTCTTGTATAAGAGCATTAGAAATTTTTCTGGTAATTTCTGGTTCTCCAGTTGTCATGTCAATAATATATGTTCCTTTTTTAGCAGTTTTTACTAATCCATCATCTCCATTTACAACTTTCTCTACAATAGTACTCGTTGGTAAACATAAAAAAACCCGTGAAGTTTGTGAGGCTAATTTAGCAGGAGTAGAGCAAGCCAAAGCTCCTTTGTCAGTGAAGTATTTAATATTATTTTCATCAAGGTCATAAATAATAAGCTGATATTTTTTTAATAATCTTTCAGCAAGGGGAGCGCCCATGTTACCTAAGCCAATAAATCCTATTTTTTCCATGAGAATCTCCTAACGCAGGTACGCATTAATTTAGGAAAAAGTACCAAAAATATTTTTTTTAAAACAGTCTCGTTTACTTATTTTATCATACCATATTTTTAAATTTGCTAAATCAGGACGTTCAATTGGTAAAGAATTGTATCTGTATGAAGCAACACCCATAATAATATCTGACATACCAAAATTATTATTTAAAATAAATTCACGATCACTTAAAAAATTATCAAAAATTTCAAATTTTTTATTCAATAAAATAATGTTTTTATCAATTAGGTCTTGATCGCGATCTTCAGGAGGGTTTCTTACTAATCCCCAAAAGATTGGTGTCATATTTAATTGTAAGTCAGTTGCTTGAAATTCCATCCACTGCTCAGCAATTGCGATATCTTCTGCTTTTGAAATTTCGTATACATCAGTATATTTTCTATAAAGATATCTCACAATGCTGTTTGATTGATTAATTATAGTACCATTATGATCTAAGGTAGGAACAATCAGTTGAGGGTTTAATTTCTCATAGTTTTCTACATTAACAGTTCCAAACTTTCCATGCTCGTCATGCCACTTAAATTCAATATTTAATTCGCAAAGGGCCCATGAAACTTTTTGAACATTAATAGAGTTTCGTCTTCCATATAATTGTATCAATAGTAATCCCTTTATTTCATAATTGATAAAGCGGTAGAACTTAAGTTGTGAACTAATATTGAATTTCTATCCACTAAGTTTGCAACCGTTGGGGCTATATTATCTACCCATTCTTTGCTTTCGTATACGGCTTTATATAATTTTACCTTTTCTTCTTGGCTTTCAAATCTTCTAATCCAAACATACGTGTTACCTTTTTTTTCAGAGTTCATTACTCTTTCACCATTTTCAAGGGCAAACTGGTCAGAACTATCCATCACAAAACTGCCATGTATTACCATTCCCTGCTCTACTTGAAATGGCATTATTGTTTTTTCCATGAAAGATAGCCATTCATCCATTTTACCAGGAAAAATTTGATATATTCTTAATTCAAAAAAAGCACTCATTTAAATATCCCTTTATAATCAATTTAATTTTTTAACATTATATAATTAAATTTGATTATTCAAATTTTCATTTATATTAGTCATTAGGCTAAGTTGCATTTAAAGAAGATCTTATTAGGAGATAGAAATGAATTATGCAGAAGGGTGTTTTGTTGGTAGAATTTGGGATCAGACTAAGGGTGGTCCATGTTTAGTTAAAATAAAGGATGGCTTTGTCTTCGACATAACATCCAAAGAAATTCCTACTATGAGAGACTTGCTTGAATTAGAGAACGTTCAAGAATATTTAGACCGTTCTGTTGGTGAAAAAGTTATTTCCATAAAAGAACTTTTTGAAACAAGTTTAAAAAGAACATCCAACATGTCACTTCTTGCGCCATGTGACTTCCAAGCTGTTAAGGCGTGCGGTGTTACATTTGCTAAATCAATGGTTGAGAGGGTCATAGAAGAAAGGGCGGCTGGTGATCCTAAGAAAGCAGAAAGCCTTAGAAATCACATTGGTGGACTGATTGGTGATAGCTTGCAAGACATTGTCCCTGGTTCAGAAAAAGCTTCGGAAGTTAAAAAAGCTCTCATTAATGAAGGATTGTGGTCTCAATATCTAGAAGTTGGCATAGGAAAAGATGCTGAAGTTTTTACTAAAGCGCAAACTTTATCATCAGTTGGTTTTGGATCTGAAGTAGGATTAAATCCAATTTCAAATTGGAATAACCCTGAACCTGAAATTGTTTTGGCAGTTAATAGTAAAGGTATAATACAAGGAGCGACATTAGGTAATGATGTAAACCTTAGAGATGTAGAAGGACGCTCAGCTTTGCTCTTGGGTAAGGCTAAAGATAATAACGCGTCTTGTTCTATTGGACCTTTTATAAGAATTTTTGACGATAGTTACACCCTTGAAGATATGAAATCAGCCCATATTTCTCTAAAAGTAGAGGGTAAAGAAGGATATATATTAAATGGATCTAGTTCAATGTCAGAGATCAGTAGAGATCCAGAGGATCTTGTAAATCAAACTATTGGAAAACACCATCAATATCCAGATGGATTTATGTTGTTTTTAGGAACTTTGTTTGCTCCAACTGAAGACAGAGACATTCCAGGAGAAGGCTTTACTCACAAAATTGGAGATAAAGTAACAATTTCTGAATTAAACTTAGGAGAATTAATTAATTTTGTTAATTTATCCACAGCTTGTCCACAATGGGAATTTGGAATAGCATCTATGATTAAAAATTTAAGTCGAAGAGATCTCTTATAATTTATCAGGGAACTAAGTATGGATGAAATAATAAAAGGCTCCTTATCAGGTATAAAAGTATTAGATTTTTCAACGCTTTTACCTGGGCCTCTTGCTAGTTTATTCCTTGCTGAAACTGGGGCAGAAGTGATTAAAATTGAAAGACCTGAAGTTGGTGATGAGATAAGAACATCTTATCCAAAATGGGGTGGTCAAAGCGCTTCTTTTTCAATGCTTAACCGAGGAAAAAAAAGTTTAGCGTTGGATTTAAAAGATCCAGATAGTTTTAAGATCCTTAAACCATTGATAAAAAAAGCGGATATAATTATTGAACAATTCAGACCAGGTGTAATGAAAAGACTTGGTTTAGACTATGTAACTCTGAGTAAAATTAATAAAAAATTAATTTATGTATCTATTACTGGGTATGGACAAACTGGCCCTAAAAGTATGGATGCTGGTCATGATTTAAATTATATTGGTAATACAGGTTTGTTAAGTTTAAGTATGGGAAATGACAATAATACCGTTGTTCCACCAGCCCTTGTTGCGGATATAGCCGGCGGGTCCTACCCAGCCGTAATTAATATTTTATTAGCCTTAAGAAAAAGAGACATCAACGAGACGGGATCTTTTATAGACATATCGATGACAGATAATCTTTTTCCTTTTATGTTTTGGGGTCTAGGTTCTGGGTTTTCAAAAAATGTTTGGCCAGTTAATTCAGATTCGGTTCTATCGGGAGGGTCACCAAGATATAATATCTATAAAACTAGAGATGGGGGATATGTTGCTGCGGCACCTTTAGAAGATCGTTTTTGGAATAAGTTTTGTGAAGTTATAGATTTACCAGAGAAGTATATTAAAATGGATGACAATCAAAATGAAGTTATTCAAAAAGTAAGAGAACTTATTGTCTTAAAAGACAAGAATCAATGGTTTCAAATTTTTGCTAAAGCAGATTGTTGTTGTTCAATAGTCAAGTCTATGGAAGAAGCAATTAGTGATAATCATTTCAAAATAAGAGATATCTTTTCTAAGAAAATTATGAATGAAAATAGTTCTGAAATTCCTGCATTACCTTTGCCTATAGATAATCAGTTTAGGGATAATAAAGTAGTTAAAAAAGCTCCAACACTTGGTGCTCATAATCACTTATTTAATAGTTAACAAAATCAATAACTTGACCTTATCAAATCATATTGTCAGACTAATATTTAAGAGATACTCTTTCTTCTAGTTTAGCTTGTGGAGGTTAATTATGAAAAGATTAAATGATTTAGAATCTTATTGGATGCCTTTTACGGCTAATAGGGATTTTAAAAAAGATCCCAGAATGGTTGTATCAGCCGATGGTATGTATTACAAAAGTGAAACTGGCAAAGATATTCTTGATAGCGCCGCAGGATTATGGTGTGTAAATGCTGGACATAACAGGCCCGAAATCACCTCAGCTATTTCTCAACAAGCAGCTACCTTAGACTTCGCACCTAGTTTCCAATATGGGCATCCTAAGGCTTTTGAACTTGCAAGTCGTGTTGCTGATTTATTTCCCAAAGGTTTAGATCATGTGTTTTTTACAAACTCCGGATCTGAGGCGGTCGATAGTACTCTTAAAATAGCTTTGGCTTATCATAGAGCAAGAGGTAAGGGAACAAAAACACGTTTGATTGGTCGTGAAAGAGGCTATCATGGCGTTGGTTTTGGAGGTATTTCTGTAGGTGGCATGCCAAGAAATAGACAATATTTTGGAACACTTCTTTCTGGAGTTGATCATATATCTCATACACATCTTCCAGAGAAAAATAAATTCTCTAAAGGTTCTCCTGAACACGGTGATTATTTAGCTGATACATTGGAAAATATAGTTGCTCTTCATGATGCCTCTACAATTGCTTCGGTTATTGTTGAGCCTATTGCAGGTTCAACTGGGGTTTTGCCACCTCCAAAAAATTACTTAAAAAGATTAAGAGAAATTTGTGACAAGCATGACATTTTATTAATATTTGATGAAGTTATAACAGGTTTTGGCCGATTAGGAACAGCTACCGCATCTGAATATTTTGGAGTTACCCCTGATATTATTTCATGTGCAAAAGCAATCACTAACGGGATTATTCCTATGGGAGCCGCAGTTGTTTCAAAAAAAATATATGACACTATGATGGATGAAGCAGATATGCCTATAGAGCTTTTTCATGGTTACACATATTCTGGACATCCGATTGCATCTGCAGCTGGACTTGCAGCTTTAGATATTTACAGAGATGAAGATTTATTTAATAAAGCTGGTAAAACAGCAAAATACTTGGAAAGTGTTATCCACCAACTTAAAAATGACAAAAATGTTATAGATATAAGAAATTTAGGACTTGTGGCAGCAATAGAGATTGCCCCACGTCCTGGAGCAGTTGGAGCAAGGGGCTATGAAGCGATGAAAAAAGCTTGGCACAAAGGTTTGATGTTAAGAGTTACGGCAGATACACTAGCTTTCTCGCCACCTCTTATTGCGGAAAAGCATGATATCGACAAAATTTTTGAAATTGTTCAATCAATACTTAAAGAACTAGATTAGATTTTTCATATTATTAATTGGTACTTTAATGTAAACATTTCCATCATCTTCAGGAGGTGGAAGATGACCTGCTCTCATATTTACTTGAATGGATGGGATAATAAGTTTTGGCATATTTAATGTTTTATCTCTTTCTTCTCGTATTTTCACGAACTCATCTTCACTGATTGATGTTTTAACATGAATATTATTTTTCTTCTGTTCTCCAACAGTTGTCGACCATTTGACCCCTCTAGTTGAGGGGGGATAATCGTGACAAACTAAAATTTCTGTTTCGTCTGGGAAGCTTAAGATTTTCTGAATTGATTTATAAAGTTGTCGAGCATCACCGCCTGGAAAATCCGCCCTTGCACTTCCTAGATCAGGCATAAATAAAGTGTCTCCAACAAAAATAGAGTTGCCTATCACATGAGCGTTGCAGGCGGGTGTATGACCAGGTGTATGAATTACCTTGCACTGAATTCTACCAATTTTATACTGATCACCTTCTTTAAATAGTTTATCAAACTGGCTTCCATCTCTTTGAAACTCTGTTCCAGCATTAAATGTCTTGCCAAAAATATTTTGGATGTCTGAGATATTTTCAGAAATACCAATCTTACCTCCAAGTTTATTTTGAATATAAGGAGATGCTGAGAGGTGATCTGCATGTACGTGAGTTTCAATAAGCCATTCTAGGTTCAGTTTTTTGTCATTTATGAAAGATATTATTTTGTCTGCATTTACATAATCTATATCCCCAGACGAATAATCAAAATCTAGAACACTATCAATAACCGCACATTTTTTTTCTAGGTCATCATAAACTACATAACTTAGTGTAGATGTGTCTTCATCAAAAAAAACTTTAATTTCATGTAATTTTTCAGAATTAATGTCGTTCATCTTATTAACCTTGTTAAGTTATTTTATCTCTGGTACTGGTCTTTTAGTTAATTGATTAGCCATTAAAACAGATTCTAAACTTTTTGCAATTTCTGATAATTGAACATCTTTGCCAGCAGGCGCAATCAATTGAATCCCAAAAGGCATCTTTTTATGATCTAATCCACAAGGTAGCGCCCAAACACATGGAATAGCCATAGTAGACGCATAACTCAGTGCTAACCATCGCATATAAGTAGGCATTTTTTCACCATTAATGGTGTCCACAAATAATTGTTTGTGAGGGTAAGGTGAAACAGCGGCTGCTGGACAGATTAAAACATCATATTCATTAAAAAAATTACGAAAACTCTTATAAATTTTTGTTTGCATTACATGTGCCCAAGAAACATCTGCAAGGCTGTATTTTAATCCTCGTTCAACGTTATCTATTACGTTTGGTCCTAGTAAATCTTTATGATGATCAAATTTCTCTTTATGAGATGCAACATAATTAAAGCCTCTTATAATTTCAAAACAGTCATGTATATCTAAAAAATCTGGATGATCTTCTTTTGAAAGAAGAAAATTACTTTTAAACATATTTATTTTTTCTAACAGAGTAGCCTTTATATTGTTGTCTACAGGGGCACAGCCTAAGTCAGGTGAATATGCCATTTTAACACCTGATAAGTCTGCTCCAATTAATTCGTCAGGCATTGATAAACTATTTAGACTAGAAAAAGGGTCCGCTCTATTTAAGTTAACTTGAGCTTGTAATAATAGGTAAGTGTCTGAAACATCTCTTCCCATTGGTCCTTGAACTGAAAAAGGGTTTAGTGAAACAGATGCCTCTGTTGCTGGAACTAGGCCAGGAGAAGGTCTAAATCCTGTTACTCCACAATAACCAGCAGGAGTTCTTAAGCTGCCACCATAATCACTTCCATTTGCGAGTGGCATCATGTTGGTAGCTAACGCTGCAGCGCTGCCACCCGAAGAACCTGCAGGAGTTTTCGTTAAATCAAAGGGGTTGCATGTTGCGCCGTAAACCTTGTTTTTTGTGTTTGCTCCAGCTCCAAATTCTGGGGTGTTAGTTTTACAAAAGACTATCCCGCCTTCAGCTCTTATATCTGCTACAACACTATCGTCATAATCAGGAATTCTGTTTTCAAATAACTTTGAACCTGAAGTTGACCGTAAGTCTTTGACAGGGTTTAAGTCTTTAATTCCAACAGGAAGGCCATGAAGCAAACCTAGTTCTTTTCCTGCCATCACGTCATCTTCTGCTTTTTTAGCTTCTTTTAAAACATCTTCATGATTTATAGCAACAACAGCGTTTATTGATGGATTATATCTTTCAACTTGATCAATGCAGCTTTTCGTTAATTCTAAAGGAGAAAGTTGCTTGTTTCCTATTAACTTTCTCGCTTCAGTCGCGCTGAGATCATTAGGCCTAGTCATTTTTTTCTCCTTTATTCAAATATGATCTCATTTTGTATAGATTTCGTAAAGATAGAATCTATTAACTTGACAATATTTGTGTATAATTTTAACTGATTTAATTAAACTAATTACTCAATGATTAAGTAATAAATTATGCAAAGTAAAATAAAATTAAGAAATGCTGGGTTACGACCGACTAATCAAAGGATAATAATAGCTGATTTACTCTTTAATGGTTCAAATAGACATTTTACAGCTGAAAATCTCCTGGATGAGATAAACTTATCTGGAAATAAAATGTCAATAGCAACAGTATATAACTGCCTTAAAAAATTTAAAAATGTTGGTCTTATTAATCAAGTTGAAAGTGTAAATGACACTGCAATTTTTGATACTAATATGGATTTTCATCATCACTTTTTAGATGAAGAAACTGGCGAGTTAACAGACATTAAAAATAATGAGATACACCTTCTAAAGCTTCCTGAAATACCTAAAGGTTACATAAACAGCGGAGTTGATATTATTATAAAAATTAAGAAAAATAATTGATTTAATTTACTTTAAAATAGTTCTAAACTACTTGACATACACAAATACAATTCATATTTTCAGTAGATACTAATAACATATTATTTGAAAGGATTCTTCATGGATGATATTGGAAAATGTCCAGTAATGCATGGTTCAGCAACAACCAACAGTGGTATAAGTACATCTAATCGTGATTGGTGGCCAAACCAGTTAAATTTAAATATACTTCATCAAGGCGACAAAAGATCTAATCCAATGGGTTTAGACTTTGATTATCGCGAAGAATTCAAAAAATTAGACTACCAAGCTCTTAAAAAAGATCTCAATGATTTAATGACAGATACTAAAGATTGGTGGCCAGCCGATTATGGTCATTACGGTCCTTTTTTTATTCGTATGACATGGCATGCAGCTGGAACATATAGGACAAGCGATGGTCGCGGTGGTGGCGGAACAGGTGATCAACGTTTTGCTCCTCTGAACAGTTGGCCTGATAATGGTAATTTAGACAAAGCAAGAAGATTATTATGGCCGATTAAACAAAAATACGGAAATAAAATTAGCTGGGCAGATTTATTTATATTAACTGGTAACGTGGCCATTGAATCAATGGGTGGAAAAACTTTTGGATTTAGTGGTGGGCGTGCTGATATATGGTCTCCTCCAGAGGATATATATTGGGGTAAAGAAAATGAGTGGCTTGAAAACAAGCGTTACTCAGGAGATCGTGAATTAGAAATGCCACTAGGGGCAGTTCAGATGGGTTTGATTTATGTTAACCCTCAAGGTCCTGACGGAAATCCTGATCCATTAGCAAGTGCTAGAGATATTCGCGAGACATTTGCAAGAATGGCAATGAATGATGAAGAAACTGTAGCGCTTACCGCAGGTGGGCATACTTTTGGAAAAGCGCATGGTGCATCTGATCCTGATAAATATGTAGGTGCAGAACCAGAAGGCGCTCCAATAGAGCAAATGGGACTTGGATGGCAAAATTCATATGGTTCTGGAGTTGGAAGAGACACAATAACAAGTGGAATTGAAGGAGCATGGACTGCAAATCCAACAAAATGGGATAATGGCTATTTTGATTTACTTTTCGGTTATGAATGGGAATTAGTTAAAAGTCCTGCAGGAGCTCATCAATGGCATCCTATTAATCCAAAAGATGAAGACTTAGCTCCAGATGCTCAAGATGGTTCAATTAAAGTAACCACTATGATGACAACAGCTGACATGGCAATGAGAGAAGACCCTTCTTATAAAGTTATTTCGAAGCGCTTTCATGAAAACCCGGATCAGTTTCAAGATGCCTTTGCAAGAGCATGGTTTAAACTGTTGCATCGCGATATGGGACCAAAAACACGTTATCTTGGACCAGAAGTTCCAAAAGAAGAACTTATATGGCAGGACCCTGTCCCAACTGGAAATAAAGACTATGATGTTAAGCAAGTAAAGTCTCTTATAAGTTCAAGTGGATTGTCAACTCAACAGATGGTAGAAACAGCATGGGCGAGTGCATCTACCTACAGGGGAACAGATATGCGAGGAGGTGCAAACGGAGCACGTATTCGTTTAGAACCTCAAAAGAACTGGGAAGTTAACAAGCCAAGTGAACTATCTAAAATTTTAGATGTTTATTCTGATATTTCAGAAAAAACGAATGCTTCTATTGCTGATATTATAGTTCTTGCTGGTAATATTGGAATTGAAGAAGCTACAGGAAAGTCATTGGAATTCATTCCTGGAAGAGGTGATGCTACTCAAGAAAAAACAGATGTGGCTTCATTTGAAGTTTTAGAACCAGTAGTGGATGGCTTTAGAAATTTTCAGAAGCAAGATTATGGTGTTAGTCCAGAAGAAATGCTTTTAGATAAAGCTCAAATAATGGGTTTAACTGCACCAGAAATGACAGTGCTTATTGGCGGCATGAGATCTCTTGGTATAAGTTCAAATGGTTGTGGTATATTTACTGAGCCATCTGGCAAATTAACAAATGATTTCTTCGTAAAACTTCTGGATATGGGAATTGAGTGGAAGCCTGCAGGTAAAAATTCTTATGATGGTTTTGATAGAGCAAGTTCAAAAAAAATTAGCTCTGCCTCACGCGTAGACCTTGCGTTTGGATCTAACTCACAACTACGTGCTATTGCAGAAGTTTACGCATGTAGTGACTCAAAAAATAAGTTTATCAATGACTTTGTAGCAGCATGGAACAAAGTTATGAACTTAGATAGATTTGATTTAATATAAGTATTACAAAAAAAGAGGCTATTAATTAAAATGTAGTTAATCGCCTCTTTTATGATCTAGGATGAATTGCTTTATGCAAACTTAGTAGTTCTGTTTCATTAACGTCAGTGTATCTCTGAGTTGTAGATAAACTTGAATGACCTAAAAGTTGCTGTATAGCTCTTAAGTCAGCTCCTCCAGATAATAAATGAGTTGCAAATGCATGTCTTAAAGCATGTGGCGTGGTGTGAGAAGGCAAGCCTAGTTCATATCTTAAGTTTTCCACTCTTCTTTGGATAATTCGAGGAGATAATACTCCTCCTCTTTTTCCAAGGAACAGAGGGCCGTCTTCTTGAACATTAAATGGACAAAGATCTAAGTAATCTTTAACACCATCACAAATTACAGGCAGTAAAGGAACATCTCTATATTTATTACCTTTTCCAAGAACCCTTAACCAATCACCTCTGGGAGCTTCTTTTTTTTTAAGAGATAAAGCCTCACTAATTCTTAAGCCTGCTCCATATAATAGTAACATTACTGCTCTATCACGTAGATTAATCCAGGCATCATTTTTTTCATCTATTAAAGAGAACAATGCCTTTGTAACTAAATTTGAATCGATTGATTTTGGAAAATTTCTTTTCAGCTTTGGGCTTTTGAAAATTGATACATCAAGTGTTGAAATAGTTTTATCTTTAAGTAAAAATTTGAAAAAATTTTTTAAACTAGATATTCTTCTTGCCACTGTTGGTCTGGATAATTTTCGTTCTGACAGATTAAAAAGATATTCTCTGATTACCTGTTTATTAGGGGCTAAGAAATTATGTTTTTCGTTGTTACAAAATTTTAAAAAATCTAAAACGTCTCTTTTATATGCATTCAGTGTATGTATTCCAAAACCACGAATAGTCTCGAGGTATTTTATCCATGGTTCAATTATACTAATTGTATAATCTGTAAAATTATTTTTTTTTAATGTTTCCATTAATTAACTATAATATTGATTGCCCAGTTTTTTTCCAATCTGCTAAGAAATCTGCTAAACCCTTGTCAGTAAGTGGATGGTTGTACATAGCTTTCAAGAACTTAGGTGGAATAGTAGCAACATCTGCACCAAATTTAGCAGAATCTATAATGTCTTGAACACTTCTTATAGAAGCGGCTAAAACTTTAGTTTCAAAACCATGAATGTCATATATTTCTGTTATTTCAGAAATTAAATTTATACCATCGGACCCAATGTCGTCTAAGCGACCTATAAAAGGTGATATAAAAGACGCTCCTGCTTTTGCAGCTAATATGGCTTGAGCTGAATTAAAACATAAAGTCACATTAACCATAATTCCATCTTCTGAGAATACTTTACAAGCTCTTAGACCATCAAACGTTAAAGGAACTTTAATTGCAACGTTTTGAGCAATTGCAGAGAGCTTTCGCCCTTCTTTAATCATTGTTTCAAAATCTGTTGCGGTAACTTCTGCACTAACTGGTCCAGACACTTCGTTACAAATTTCTTCAATGGTTTCAATAATATTTCGTCCAGATTTAGCAATTAAAGAGGGGTTTGTTGTTACGCCATCAATTAATCCAGTAATATTGAGAGACTTAATTTCATCAATTTCTGCAGTATCTATAAATAATTCCATTCTTAGTCCTTTTTAGATTTTTATGTGCTTTCATAAAACTAATATTTCGTTATCTATATTTTATAATACATTATGTTTATAATGATAACTAAAATTAATATTTAAATATTTAGATTAAGTTAATAAATGAAAAGCATTAAATCAAAAGAAGTAGCTGTATTATTAATTGGCCCATTTAACGATACTTTTGATTATTTAATTGAAGAAAATATAAATGAGATTAGCCCAGGGCAGATTGTGTTAGCGCCATTCAGGCAAAGAAAAGTTGTCGGGATAATTGTAAGTGAGGGCTCTAAAACAGTTTCAAAAAGTAAGTTAAAAACTGTTATTGATATATATGAACTTGATCCAATACCTTTGCCTACAATAGATTTAATTAGTTTTTTGGCAAATTGGAATTGTGTTTATAAAGGACTTGTTTTAAAGATGGTTTTAAGCCCTCTGGAAGCCATTATCTCTCCACAATATAATAAAGTATATAAATATAACCTTGAAGATGGTTTATCAATTGATTCAATTGATAACAAAAAATTAAGGTCAAAGAGAAAGCTTGTTTTAGATGCTTTGGTAAATTCAGATAAAGAAGTATACGAAACTTCTTTAATACAGGACATCGGCGTATCAAAAACAATTTTAAAAGATATGGTAAATAAAAACCTTATTGTGGAAAAGTTAATTAAAATAAAGCCTGATTTTTCTAAAAATTTTATTAAAAGCAATGATATAAAAAAAGAGAATGATAAGCCTTTAAACGAGCATCAGAAAAATGCCGTTGATAAAATTAATAAATCAATAAAAAAGAATGAAGCAGATTGTTTTTTGTTAGACGGAGTCCCTGGTTCGGGTAAGACAGAGACTTATTTTGAAACTGTGCAAACATGTTTGGATGAACGTAAACAAGTTTTAATTTTGCTTCCAGAAATAGCTTTAACACCTGACTGGCAAAAAAGATTTTATAACAAATTTAATTTTAATCCCTTGGTTTGGCATTCTGATATTAGTAAGAAAAAAAGAAAAGAAATTTGGTTGTCTGCATTAAGTGGAACAGCTGGGGTTATTGTTGGAGCCAGGTCTGCATTAATGATACCAATTTCAAAATTGGGGTTGATTGTAGTAGACGAAGAACATGAACCGGCATTTAAACAAGAAGAAAATGTTAGATATAATGCCAGAGATATGGCTGTGTATAGAGCAAAAAGATCATCGGCTACTATAGTTTTGGCTTCAGCCACACCATCGTTGGAAACTTTTTATAATATGAGGATGGGAAAGTATATTCACTTAACTTTGCCTAAAAGAGCAACAGGTGCAGATATGCCAGATATAAAACTTTTAGACTTGAAATTACACCCACCTCAAAAAGGAAATTGGATATCTCCACTATTAATTAATCAAATTCAAGATAAATTACTTAAAAAAGAACAAACATTATTATTTCTAAATAGGAGAGGTTACGCACCTCTAAGGGTATGTAATTCATGTGGTAACAAAGTTAAATGTATAAATTGTGAAACCTGGTTAGTTGAACATCGTTTAGATAATTTATTAACATGTCATCATTGTGGATACAGCAAACATATTTCAAATATTTGTGAAGTATGTGGAAATAAAGATCAAATGAAATCTTGCGGTCCTGGAGTAGAGCGTATCGAAGAAGAAGTTCAAAGATTATTTCCTGAAGCTAAATCCATTACTCTTTCTAGTGACACCATGAAAAATCAAAATTTATTAACTAATGCTATCGAACAAATTAAAAACTCAGAAGTTGATATAATAATTGGAACACAAATGGTTGCAAAAGGTCACGATTTCCCAAAACTAAAATTAGTAGGTATTATAGACGGTGATATAGGGCTATCTGGAGGTGATCTTAGAGCTTCTGAAAGAAGTTTTCAGTTGTTACAACAAGTCGCAGGAAGATCTGGGAGACATACAGCCGGTACAAATGATAAAGGTATAGTCTATTTACAAACATTTGACACAGAAAACCCAATCATCAAAGCCATTGCACAAAATAACCGAGACGATTTTTTTGAAAAAGAACTGATTTCTAGAAAAAATGCTAACATGCCTCCATATGGAAGGTTGGCAGCTATTATTCTTTCTTCTAAGTTTGAGAGTAACTTAGATAGTTTTGCATCTGATATTTCAAGACTAGCGCCTTCTTTCAAAAACGTAAAAATTTTTGGGCCGGCTCCAGCACCAATGTATTTTTTAAGAGGAAAATATAGAAGAAGATTCTTAATTAAATCAGATAAAACTGTAAATATTCAAAAAGTTTTAATTGATTGGACAAAGAAAATTAACAAACCATCTAATATCAACTTAACTATCGATATTGATCCATTTTCATTTATGTAAAATTAAGTGCTTATTCAGACCTTGTTACTTGCAATGAGTCTAATGCTGTGCTAGCAATCCTTATATTTTATTAAATCAAAATTCAAGGAAGTATTAAGATGAGTGAATCATCTGGATTAACAAATAGATATGCAAAGGCTCTGTACGAGTTAGCTGCAGAAAAAAAAATAGTATCTAAAATAGTTAAAGATTTTCAAGATATAAAAACGCTTCTAGAAAATAATGATATTTTCATGAACATGATTAAAAGTCCTGCTATTTCTAAAGCTGATAAACTATCTTCAATATCTGCAATTCTTAAAAGAATGAAAGTTGATAAATTAACTATTAAATTTTGTGGTACTTTAGCTGCTAATGGAAGGCTTAACTATCTTAAACAAATCCAAGATGTATTCTTATCTTTAGTTTCCAAAACAAATGGTGAAGTGCAAGCTGAGGTTACTTCATCATCTAAATTAGATAAAGATCAACAAAAAAAAGTAGAAACAGCAATATCTGAAGCTACTGGAGTTAAAAAAATATCACTGTCTCTTAAAGTTGACGAAACTTTAATAGCAGGCCTTATTGTTAAAATAGGTTCTAAAATGATAGACAGTTCAATAAAAACTAAACTTAATAGACTTGAAATAGCCATGAGAGGTACAAATTAATGGATATTCGTGCAGCAGAAATATCAACAATTTTAAAAGATCAAATTGCAAATTTTGGAGCAGAAGCAGAAGTTACTGAGGTAGGTAAAGTTCTTTCTGTTGGAGATGGAATTGCGCGTGTTCATGGTCTTGACGAAGTTCAAGCTGGAGAAATGGTAGAGTTTCCAGGTGGAATTGCTGGAATGGCACTTAACTTAGAAAGAGACAATGTTGGTGTTGTTATATTTGGAAGTGATAAGACCATTAAAGAAGGCGATGTTGTTAAAAGAACTGGTTCTATTGTTGATGTGCCAGTAGGTAAAGGTTTATTAGGAAGAGTGGTTGATGCATTAGGTAATCCTATTGATGGTAAAGGGGTTCTAAAAAACGTAAAACGAACTAGAGTTGAAGCAAAAGCACCAGGTATTATGCCAAGACAATCTGTAAATGAGCCAATGCAAACTGGATTAAAAGCTATTGATTCTCTTATTCCTGTTGGAAGAGGGCAAAGAGAATTAATAATTGGAGACAGACAAACTGGTAAAACGGCTATTGCTATTGATACATTTTTAAACCAAAAAAGCACCAATGATAAAGCCGGTAAAGACGATACTAAAAAATTATTTTGTATATACGTAGCTGTTGGACAAAAAAGGTCAACTGTTGCGCAGATAGTTAAAACATTAGAAGAAAGAGGAGCTCTTGAATATTCTATAGTTGTTGCTGCCACTGCTTCTGATCCAGCGCCAATGCAGTTTTTAGCACCTTATGCAGCAGCAGCAATGGGTGAGTTTTTTAGAGATAATGGAATGCATGCAGTTGTAGTCTATGATGATTTGTCAAAACAAGCTGTAGCTTATAGACAAATGTCATTACTCCTAAGAAGACCTCCAGGAAGAGAAGCTTATCCTGGGGACGTTTTTTATTTACATTCTCGTTTGTTAGAAAGAGCGGCTAAATTAAACAGTGATAATGGGTCTGGATCATTGACGGCTCTTCCAATAATCGAAACGCAAGGTGGTGACGTTTCAGCTTTTATTCCAACTAATGTTATTTCAATTACAGATGGTCAAATATTTTTAGAAACAGAGTTGTTCTACAAAGGTATTAGGCCTGCTGTTAATGTTGGTTTATCAGTGTCTAGAGTTGGTTCTGCTGCTCAAATTAAAGCTATGAAACAAGTTGCAGGTACAATAAAACTAGATCTTGCACAGTATAGAGAAATGGCTGCTTTTGCTCAGTTTGCATCCGACATGGATGCTTCAACTAGGCAACTACTATCTAGAGGTGAAAGACTTACAGAGCTTTTAAAACAATCTCAATATTCACCAATGGATGTTGAAGAACAAGTGGCTGTTATATATGCTGGTGTTAAGGGTTATTTAGATCAAATACCTACTCAAAAGATTGGTGAATTTGAGCAAGCTTTATTACAGAAGTTAAAAGCTAAGGATTCTAAGATATTAGATGCTATTAGAAAAGATAAGACTATGTCAGATGAAACAGAAAAGTCTCTTAAAGATATGCTAGAACAGTTGATAAAGAATTTTTCTTAATAGTTGCATTAATTAAAAGAGGATAGGTTGATATGCCTTCTTTAAAAGACCTAAAAAATAGAATTAGCTCAGTTAAATCTACTCAAAAAATCACTTCTGCTATGAAAATGGTTGCTGCCGCTAAATTAAGAAGAGCTCAAGATCAAGCTTTAGCATCTAGGCCATACACTTCACTTATGGACAAAATTGTATCTAAAATCTCTTCTAAAGCCACGGGAACTTCAATTGATCTTTTAACAGGTAAACCTGAAAATAAAACTCAGTTATTAGTTGTTTTTTCAGCCGATAGAGGCCTATGTGGTGGTTTTAATGGTTCAATAACAAGAAGTGTAAAAAAAGAAATTAATGATCTACAAAAAAATAATGTAAATGTTAAACTTTTAATGGTTGGTAAAAAATCAGCTGATTCACTAAATAGAGAATATGGAAATTTATTCATAGACAAAATTGAAGGTAAATCAGCAAAACCTAATTATGCAGATGCAGAAGTTTTAGCAACAAAAATAATTGACTTATTTGAAAATGGCGATTTTGGTGTTTGTAGAGTTATATATAACAAGTTTGTTTCCGCTATTGCGCAAGAAGTTACTTTCAAGTCACTTATTCCTGCTGAAATTCAGATAAATGAAGAAAATCAGGATAATGCTTCGATATATGATTTTGAACCTAGTGAAGAAGAAATTTTAACAGATTTATTACCACGTAATTTAGCAACACAATTGTTTAGTTCTCAAATTGAGAGTACAGCAAGTGAATTAGCAGCCAGAATGACAGCTATGGATAACGCTACAAGAAATGCTGGTGAAATGATAGATAAGTTAACTTGCAATATAATAGAACAAGACAGGCAGTTATAACCAGTGAGTTAATTGAAATTATATCTGGTGCAGAAGCTTTATAATAAACTTAATATTAGATAATTACATGGAGTAATATAAATGGCAAAAAAACCATCTCAAAAAAATTTAGGAAGAGTTTCCCAAGTTATTGGAGCAGTTGTCGACGTAGAGTTTGATGAAACTCTACCATCAATACTTGATGCTCTCCAGATTGATAATGCGGGTCAAAAATTAATTTTAGAAGTGGCTCAACATCTGGGTGAAAATGAGGTAAGAACTATTGCTATGGATAGTACAGATGGACTTGTTAGAGGCATGGAAGTCTTACAAACAGGAGCTCCAATAACTGTTCCAGTAGGCCCTGAAACTTTAGGAAGAATTTTAAATGTTATTGGTGATCCAGTTGATGATGGAAAACCAGTAAAATCTAAAATGTCTTTACCAATTCATAGAGATGCACCTGAATATGTAGAACAATCTACATCTGCAGATATTTTAGTAACTGGCATTAAAGTTGTTGATCTTCTTGCTCCATACGCAAAAGGTGGAAAGATTGGCTTATTTGGTGGAGCAGGTGTTGGTAAAACTGTTTTAATCATGGAATTAATTAACAACGTAGCAAAAGCACATGGTGGATATTCTGTTTTTGCAGGTGTTGGTGAAAGAACTAGAGAAGGTAATGATCTATTTCATGAAATGGTAGAATCAGGTGTTATTGTTCCTGATGGGCCTGGTTCTAAAGCCGCATTAGTATATGGACAAATGAATGAGCCTCCAGGAGCTAGAGCAAGAGTTGCATTAACAGGATTAACGTTAGCTGAATATTTTAGAGATCAAGAGGGACAAGATGTTCTTTTCTTCGTTGATAATATCTTTAGATTCACTCAAGCGGGTTCAGAAGTTTCTGCTTTGTTAGGAAGAATTCCGTCTGCTGTGGGTTATCAGCCAACATTGGCAACAGATATGGGAGCTCTTCAAGAACGAATTACAACTACAACTAAAGGTTCGATTACTTCAGTTCAGGCTATTTATGTTCCAGCAGATGACTTAACTGATCCTGCACCTGCAGCATCATTTGCTCACTTAGATGCTACGACTGTTTTATCAAGGCAAATTGCAGAAATTGGTATTTATCCAGCTGTTGATCCTCTTGATTCAACCTCAAGAATGTTGGACCCAAGAATAGTAGGTGATGAACATTATGCTGTCGCTAGAAGAGTTCAAGAAGTGCTTCAACAGTATAAATCACTTCAAGATATAATAGCAATTTTAGGTATGGACGAATTGTCAGAAGAAGATAAATTGGTTGTTACTAGAGCGAGAAAAATACAAAGATTTTTATCCCAACCTTTTCACGTAGCTGAAGTTTTTACTGGTTCACCAGGCGTTCTTGTGTCATTGGAAGACACAATAAAAGGTTTTAAAGGTATTACTGAAGGTGAATATGATGATTTACCAGAGGCTGCTTTTTATATGGTAGGAACTATTGAAGAAGCTATTGAAAAAGGTAAAAAACTTGCAAAAGAAGCTGCTTAACAATTAATTTATAGCGAGGTTACAATGGCAGACACAACTAATTTAGAAATAGTAACCCCATCAATGGTTCTTGTTTCTGAACCAGTTGAGATGGTTGTATTACCAGGTTCTGATGGAAATATAGGTGCTCTGCCTAGACATTCGCAAGTGATGTCTAGTCTTGATAGAGGCATTGTTGACATTTTTAATGATAACAAAATTGTTTCTAGAATTATGATAGATGGCGGCATTGCAGAAATAAATGAGACGTCTGTAACTATATTAGCAGAAAGAGCCGAAAAACTTGATAAATCTAATAAGCAAGTTTTAGAAGAAAAGCTTACCGGGTTTAAAGCTCAAGAAAATGATGCTGATCAAAATATTGCTAAAATGGCTATTAAGAACTCATCATTTATGAAAGCTGTTTTAGATAATATAGGTTAATATACACTATTATTTAAGTCGACAATATGTTTCAAATTCACTACCTATTTCTAAAAGATTATTATCATTGTTAGTGGAACCATTTAACATAATACCTATCGGTTCATTATTTATAAAATATGGTAAAGACAAGCTACATCCGTTCATATAATTTGCTAATGATGTATTTTTTAATGTTATCAAATTAACTTTGTCATAAAATTCTTGATCATCACATTTTTTCAATAGAGGTGGTTTAATAGTTACAGTTGGCATAAGTAAAAAATTATTTTTCAAAAAGCTATTAAATTCTTTTATCAGATCTTCTCGTATTTTGAGTAATAATTTATACTCAATAGCCATAACATCATTTGCTCTATCCATTCGTTTAAGTATATTTGGATCAATTAGATGTTTTTTTTCTGTGTATGCTTCAAAATATTCTGCCTGACATTCTACGGCTGCAAATTGCCATAATGGTATTTTTTTATATGTTTCGAGTATTGGTAATTCTTCTTCAACTATATTATATCCATTTTCAATTATTTTTTGTTTAGCTGAGTTAAAAGCAGTTCTACATCTGGTTCAATATTTTCAAAGCCAAAATTTGAAGGAATTATAAATTTTAAGCCTTTATTATTAGACTTTTCATTTGTTTTTTTTTCTCTTTCATAACCTCATAACCTTGTTTACAAAGTTCAACATTTTTAGCCATTAGACCAACGCTATCGAGACTTGATGAGAGTGTTAGAGCATCCTTTCTAGAAATATTATCTTGTGTGGGTTTAAATCCAGTTATCCCAGTAAAGGCTGCAGGTATTCTAGTAGAGCCTCCTGTATCTGTTCCAATTGTTATATCAGCTACATCAAGAGCTATTGATACTGCTCCTCCAGATGTTGAGCCGCCTGGTATTGAATTTTGTAAAGAGGGTTATTGGGTGTTCCATAATGAGGATTTATACCTAATCCAGAATAAGCAAGTTCCGTCATGTTTGTATGACCAAGTAGAAGACCTCCAGCCTTTCTGATAAGAGCAATACAATCTGCATCTTTATTAGCAGGTAAGCTATCTAAAAATTTTGATCCACCTCTAGTCTTATAATTCTTAACATCAAACAAGTCCTTTACTGAAATTACTAGTCCTTTTAGCAAACCAGTTTCTAAACTATTTATATAATTTAATCCTTTTTCAAAATCTTGATGAAAAAGTTCGGTAAAGACACTTTCAAATTTTTGAGGTTCGTTTTTGATTGATGATAAAATATTATCAATTTTTTTAATAAGTTTATCGTACTCTTTATTAGATGTTGGCATTTACTAACCTATTTGATATTAGCTGAAATATAATTCTCTAACATTGGGATGAATACTTCATTGATTTTCATATAAACGTCCTTTTTAAATGAGATTGCCTTTTCAGGTAGATTTGAGAGGATTAAGCCAAATCCATTTTTTAAATTCTGGATTTAGAGTGTTGATATTTATTTCATTATCTTCACCAGAAAAATAAAATAACAACCATCTTTGTGATTGACCTCTATATTTACCACTCCATAGTTTATCTGCTAAAGGCAAAGGGATATCATAATTTATCCACTCAGGGAACTCACACAAGAGTTCTACATTTATTATGCTGGTTTCTTCTTTTAACTCTCTAAAACCTGCTTCTATAGGTAGCTCGCCTTCATCAATTCCACCTTGCGGTAATTGCCAAGCCTCTGCTTTATTATCAAGACGTTGACCACAAAAAACATTTCCATCTTTGTTAAATACCATTAAACCCACACAGGATCTGTATGGTCTTTCTGAAAGTGGAATTTCACTAAGAATTTTATTCAATTTTTAGCACTAACTGTTTTTTGACTTAATTCATTTTTGTTAAATAAACTAATACCTCTAATCATATCAACTGCTCTAGAGATTTGATTATCTTGAAGAAGTTTTTCTAATGGTGTTAGAGGTTTATCACTATCACTTATCAATTTCTGTTTTCTTACTTTTTTTATTCTTATCTAATGCACCTCTTAGGTTTTCCTCACGTCTATTATCGTTTTTTGCCTTTTTTAATTCTGTTACGCCTGCTTCTACAATAATGTCAGGCTCAATTCCTTTGGCTTGTATAGATACTCCACTGGGTGTAAAATATCGGGCTGTTGTAAGTCTCATTGCCCCATTGCCTGCAAGAGGAATAATAGATTGCACAGAACCTTTACCAAAACTTCTAGTTCCAATAATTATTGCTCTAGAGTGATCTTTTAAAGCACCTGCTACAATCTCACTTGCTGAAGCTGACCCACTATTAATTAGTACAACTAGAGGTTGGCCATTTATAAGATCACCTTTTTTTGCAAATACTCTTGATGTGTCATCGTCATTTCTACCCTGCGTAGAAACAATTTCACCTTGATTAAGAAATGCATCTGCTACAGATATTGATTGATTTAAAAGGCCACCTGGATTGTTTCTTAAATCCAAAATTAAACCTTGAAATTTATTTCCAATGTTTTTCTTAATCTCAGTTAAAGCTTTTTCTAGACCTGAAGTTGTGGTGTCTGAAAAAGTGGTTAAGCGAACGTAACCTATATTTTTTATTATGTTATGTTTTACAGATTTAATATTAATGATATCTCTTTTTATCTCAATTTCATAAGGGTCCTTTTTACCACGTACAACTGTAATGACTACTTTGCTACCTACAGGCCCTCGAAGTTTTGAAACTGACTCATTAATAGTTAGGCCTCTTATAGATTCTCCATCTACACCTATAATTAAATCACCCGACATCATCCCAGCTTTAGCTGCTGGTGTATCATCAATTGGAGACACTACTTTAACTACGCCATCTTCCATAGTGATTTCGATTCCTAATCCACCAAATTTTCCTTTAGTTTTAACCTGCATATCTTTATAAGAATCAGCGCTTAAGTATGATGAATGAGGATCAAGTGATTGCAGCATTCCAGAAATTGCTGACTCTATTAGTTTTTTGTCAGTAACTTCTTCAACATATTGTTCTTGAACTCGTTGAAAGACATCACCAAAGAGATTCAACTGTTTATAAGTCTCTTGGCGGTTGGTATCAGCGTTAATTGCCTTTAAAGGGATAATTGCGTATATAAAAAATATAAATAAAATGGTTTTTTTATTATTCATTTTTAACATTTTTATCATATTCGCTTTCCTAAAATTTTTGAAGTTTAACGTATCCTTTATAGAGTATAGAACAATATAATTCTAGCAAGTATAGAAAATCTATTATCATTATATATAATTATTTTACTAATAAAGACCTTCCATTCATAGCAACTGGTATATCAAGAGACATTATTTCTAGGATCGTAGGAGCTATGTCGGCTAACTTACCATTTTTTAATTTTAAATTACCATCTGATGATATCATTATTAAAGGGACTTTGTTACAGGTATGAGATGTATGAGGAACTTGTGTTTTTGAATCTAACATTATTTCACAGTTTCCATGATCAGCAGTTAATAACATTGTACTCCCGCTTTCATCTAATGCTACTTTAATGTTTCCAATGGCTTTATCAACTCTTTCAACGGCTTTAATAGCTGCTTTTAAATTTCCTGTATGCCCAACCATATCTGGATTGGCAAAGTTAATAATGATTAAGTCATAAATGTTATATTTAATTGCTTTGATTAACTCAAATTCTACTTCTTCTGCAGACATTTCTGGTTTTAAATCATAAGTTGTAACCTTTGGAGAGGGTACCATTATCCTTGTTTCTCCTACACAAATAGTTTCACTGCCGCCATTAAAAAAAAATGTTACGTGAGGATATTTTTCAGTTTCAGCAAGTCTGAGTTGTTTTAAATTAGCTCTTGAAATGACATCCCCTAGAGTGTCTTGTATTTGTTCTCTGACAAAAATACTTTTCATAAATTGTGAAATTTCTTTTGAGTATTCAGTCATTCCCAGTGAATTAGTGATAAGAGGGGTATCATTATTTTTTTTAAATTGATCAAAATTTGGATTTAGAAAAGGAGATAATAATTCCCTTACACGATCGGCTCTAAAATTAATCATCATTAAGCTATCGTCATTTTCAATTCCCCTATAATTACCAATTAATGTAGGAGATATAAACTCGTCAGCTTCATTGTTTTTATAAGCCACCTCAATGGCAGAGGTGAGATCGTTAGTATTTCTTTCACATTTGCCATATGCAATTAAATCAAACGATTTCTTAACTCTCTCCCATCTATTATCTCTATCCATAGCAAAAAATCTTCCAATAAGAGAAACTATTTTTATGCTTTTAGGTAATGATGCTTCAAACGATTTCACAATACTTCCAATTTGTTTAGGTGAACTGTCTCTTCCATCAGAAAAAATATGAAGAACAACATTAATATTAGACTCATCTAATAACCTTGCCATTTCAACAATATGGTCTAGGTGTGAATGTACGCCTCCATCGCTGCACAAACCAAGAAGATGGACAGTTTTATTTTTTTTATGTTCAGAAATAAATTTCTTAAAATTCTTATTATGTCTAATTTCATTATTTTTAAAGGCATTATTAATTCGAGGAAGAGTTTGGGTGACAACTCGGCCTGAACCTAAGTTCATATGGCCAACTTCTGAATTACCAACTTGATCCATTGGTAATCCTACATGTTCACCTGAAGCTTCAAGCGTTGAATATGGATATGTATTTGTTAAATAATCAACATTTGGTGTTTTTGCGAGTGCAACAGCGTTATGATTACTATTTTTATTTATTCCCCACCCATCCATAATGCATAAAACAACCCTTTGTTTTGTATTCTTTCTCATTAATTATTTCTCACTATTAAAAGTTTATTTATGATATGGATGACCTTCAAGAATTGTCTCAATTCTATATATTTGTTCCGCAACCATCATTTTAACCATTTGATGTGGCCATGTAAGTTTTCCTAATGCAACGATTTTATCGGCTGATGTTTTAATTAGCCTACCATTTCCAAAAGCACCACCAATAGCAAAGTTAATACTTGAAATATTGTTGTCTCTCCATTTAGAAATTAATTCAGCAAGTTCAGTACTTGATAAATTTTCACCTTGTTCGTCTAGTAGAATTAACTTTCCATTCTTAGGTGTCGAATTAATTAATTTTAACCCTTCTTCTTCTAATCTTTTCTCTAAATTACTTACCTTGATTTCGTATTGATTTAACTTAATATTTTTTATTCTTTTCAAGTATTTTTGCGTAATAAGATTTTCATCGTTATTTTTAAATTTACCAATGATAGAAATTATATATTTCATAGTTTGTTATCTATTGAATCCAATGAACTTTTATCTTGTTTTTTTACCCACATTTTTTCTAAGCTATAGAAATCTCTAACTTCGGGACGAAAGATATGTATAAGAATATCTTTGGCATCAATAAGAACCCAGTCACCATTTGACATTCCTTCAGGAGAAGGTGGACGAACGCCAGCTTCTTTATATGTTTTTACCAAATTATTAGCCATCGATGTTACTTGTCTTGATGTGTTTCCACTTACTACTATCATGTAATCTGCAATGCTACTTCTACCAATCAAATCTATCTTAATAATATCTATTCCTTTATCATCTTCTAAAGAGTCAATTGTTAATTTCAATAATTGTTTAGATGAGATAGATATTGATTTTTTCATTTTTTAGAATCCATATTATTTAAATGTTTTAAACGCCTTATTTCTGATGAAGAAACAGCTAATAATTTTTGTTTTATAAAAATCCAAATGGGTTTTTTCTTAAGAAAGATAACTTTACTTTTTGAAGGTTTAATGCGTTTCCCAAGTTTTGGAACATTATTGCTATTAGTAAAAGAACTGATGTAACCAGGTCTTGAAATTACAGCAACAGGAATTTTTTTGGTTATAAATGAAGGATAAAGCCATTTATTAAAGTTATCTAGAATATCACTCCCCATTAACCATATAAATTTAACTGCTTGAGATTTGCTGGATAAAAAATTAACTGTTTTATAAGAGGCATAAAGCTTATTTTTTTCTTCTAAATCTAAAACTTTTATATAATGATACTTGCTTGTTAACATTCTTGCATAACTTAATCTGTTTTTAAAGGACTCCATCCCAATGTTTGATTTTAATCTATTTTGGGGAGCAACCAACCACCAAATTTCATCCAGTCCAAGATTTATTTTGGCAGTGTTGCTAATATGAATATGGCCTGAATGAGCTGGATTAAACGAGCCTCCTAAAATGCCTATTTTTCTTTTTCTAAAATAAGAAAAGCATAACGGCATATTATTTTTAAAACTAGCTTTTAAATTTTTAATCACGAATTTGATCTTTGCCTCTGACAACATATTTAAAACTGGTCAATTGATTGGCGCCTACAGGACCTCGCGCATGAATTCTACCAGTGGAAATACCAATTTCTGCACCCATACCAAATTCACCCCCATCTGCAAATTGAGTGGAAGCATTATGCATTACTATTGAACTATCAATTTTGGACAGAAACATTTCGGCAGTATCTTTGTTTTCTGTAACTATAGATTCTGTATGATTTGATGAATATTTATTTATATGATTAATTGCGCCTATAACTCCATCAACTATCTTGATTGATAGAATTGCCTCAAGATATTCTGTTGTCCAATCTGTTTCTAAAGCAAGTTCAATAGAATTATCAATTTTAATAGTCTCTTCATCTCCCTTAAGATGACAGCCAACTTTTGTTAATTCTTGAACAAATATAGGTATTACCTGATTACTAATTTCTTTATCTACTAAAAGTGTTTCTAATGCGCCACATATGCCAGTTCTTCTCATTTTTGAATTAAGAATAAGTTTTGTTGCTTTATCAATATTGGCATCTTTATCAACGTATAAATGACATATTCCTTCTAAATGGGCAAACACTGGCACTCTTGCTTCTTGTTGGACTTTTTCAACTAAAGATCTACCGCCACGAGGTATAATGACATCTATTTCACCAGATGATTGCAACATTGCTGTTACCGCTTCTCTATCGGTATTTTCAATCATTTGTACTGCATTAGGTGGTAGGTTTACAGATGCTAAACCTTCTCGTAGACATCTTGACAAAATTTTTGAAGTATTAATTGAATCTGACCCACCTCTAAGTATTACAGTATTTCCAGCTTTTATACATAAACTTCCTGCATCTATAGTTACGTTTGGTCGTGATTCATAAATTATACCTATTACTCCAAGTGGCACTGAAATTCTTGAAATATCTAGACCATTGGGTTGTTGCCATCTTGAAAGTTCAATTCCTATAGGATCATTCATAGAACTAATTGTTTTTAAGCCATGTACAATTTCGTTTATTCTTTTATCATCTAGAATGAGCCTATCAATAAAAGCATTACTAAGGTTTTTTGCTTTTGCATTTTTAATATCAATGTTATTAGCTTCTAAAATTTCGTTTTGATTGTTTTTTATAATGCTTGAAGTATTAAAAATAGCTAAGTTTCTATCTGAAGAACTGCTTCCTGAAATTACTTTAAAAGCTTCTTGAGATTGTTTATTTACAATTTTTACATACTCAAAATTTTTATTTACAGTCATTAATCTTTACTCTTATTTTTGTCTAAGCACAAGATCGTCTCTATGCACTACTTCATCTTTACCTCGGTAACCCAGAATTGTTTCTATATTATCGCTATGAGAGCCTTTAATTAATTCAATTTCTGTATGACTAAAGTGAGTAAGTCCTTTTCCTATTACTTTTTTTAGTATGGTCAATTATCTCAATTAAATCACCTTTTTCATAATTTCCTTCAGTTCCGATAATTCCAGCTGACAAAACAGAGTTTCCTTTTTTTATGGCATCAGATGCACCTTGATCTATAATTATTCGACCTTTTACTTGTAAAGCAGCAGAAATCCATTGTTTTCGCGCACTCATTGGCTGGTGATTAGCTTTAAACCAACTAAACTTTGTCTTTGTTTGTTGTAATTTTAACAATGGGTTATTAATTCGTCCATCACAAATAATCATGTGGCAACCAGCATTAGTTGAAATTTTTGCAGCTTCAATCTTAGTGACCATACCTCCTGAAGAAATAGTGGTATGTGTAGGACCTGCCATACATTCAATTTCGGAGTTTATTTCGGTTATTTCATCTATAAAAACTGAATCTTTATTCTTGTTTGGATCTGAAGAATATAGTCCATTTATATCTGATAATAGTACTAATAAATCTGCACTACACATTTGCGCAACTCGTGCAGCGAGCCTGTCATTATCGCCAAATCTTATTTCTTCAGTTGATACAGTATCATTCTCATTAATTACAGGTATAACATTTAAGTCCAGAAGCTTTATTAGTGTAGCTCTTGCATTCAAGTGTTTTCGTCTTGTTTCTGTATCATCTGGAGCTAGTAAAATTTGAGCAACATTCAATTTATATTTACTCATGGTTTCTTTCCATGCATGAGCCAGAGTTATTTGACCAGTAGCAGCAGCTGCTTGCTTCTCATCTAATGATAAATTATCTTTTAAATAGAGTTGTTTTTTTCCTAACGCAATTGACCCTGAAGATACTATTATTACTTCAACACCTGAATTAATAAGATTATGAATATCAAAAGCAAGAGTTTCTAGCCAATTTTTTTGAAGTTTACCTGTTTTAGAATCTATCAATAAAGCAGAGCCAATTTTAATAACAACTCTTTTTGAATTTTTAATTAAGTCTTGTTTATTCATAATATTTTTCTTTAATCTATGGAGACCAAGTATTATTTGTATCTTCTTTATGACTTAGTTTGTCATTTATAACATCGTTCGTCGTTACAATTTCTTGAAGATTTCTTATTAACTTAACAATATTTTCTCCAGTTACGGCAGAAATCCCTAGTATATTATTAACTTTAAGCGTCTTTAATTCTTTTTTAGCAAAATTAATTTGCTCTGAATTAATAGCATCACATTTAGTAAGAACTACTATTTGTTTTTTTTTCGATAAACTTTCATCATACGCTTTGATTTCATTGATAATTGTAGAGTAATCCTGTTTTATATTTTTACTAGTCGCATCAACAAGGTGAAGTAGAGCTTTGCATCTTTCAACATGCCCTAAAAATCTATGACCCAAACCTGAGCCTTCGTGAGCACCTTCTATTAACCCAGGTATATCTGCTATAACAAATTCTTTATTATCTTGATTTACAACACCAAGGTTTGGGTGAAGAGTTGTAAACGGATAATCAGCAATTTTAGGTTTTGCGGCGGTTATTCTAGATAGTAAAGTGCTTTTCCCGGCGTTAGGTAATCCAACCAAACCTATATCAGCAATAAGCTTTAGACGAAGCCATATCCATTTTTCTTCTAATTCACCTCCTGGTTGAGATTTTCTAGGTGCTTGATTAGTAGAAGTTTTAAAAAAAGCATTACCCTTGCCACCTTCACCGCCTCTAGCAAGAGTAACTTTTTGTCCAATTTTTATCATATCAGCTAGTATAAAATTATTAGTTTCATCCAAGATTTGTGTCCCAAGTGGAACTCGAAGTATTAAATCTTGCCCACTAATTCCACTTCGATCTCTACCTTTACCTCCATCACCTGGCCTTGCTTTAAAATGCTGTTGATAACGAAAGTCTATAAGAGTATTTAAACCATCTGTACAATGCGCAATCACGTCGCCTCCACGTCCACCATTTCCTCCGTCAGGACCACCAAAAGGGACGTGAGCTTCTCTTCTAAAGGATATAGAACCTGAGCCACCATGACCGCTCGCTATGTATATTTTAGCTTGATCTAAAAACTTCATAATAAAACTCTATTATATACAATTTAGCATGAAAAGACTTTAAAAACAAAAAAAGGGAATAACTATCAAGCTATTCCCAAGAGAAGAAAATAAATTATTTATTATTCAGCTGCTTGTTTTATTGGATCAACTGAAACAAACATTTTTTTACCTTTGAGCTCTCTAAATTTAACATGCCCATCAATTAGAGCAAAAATAGTATGGTCCTTACCCATACCTACATTTGACCCAGGATGAAATTTAGTGCCTCGTTGTCTTATAATAATATTGCCTGGAACTACTAATTCACTACCAAATTTTTTTACACCGAGACGCCTACCTGCGGAGTCTCTTCCATTCCTAGAACTACCACCTGCTTTTTTATGTGCCATTACTGATTCCTTTACTTATCTTTAGTAGTTGAACTTTTAGTTTTAGGGCTTGCTTTTGCTTTAGTCTCAGTAGACTTAGGCGCTTGCTTTTGCTTTAGTCTCAGTAGACTTGCAGTTGCTTTTGCTTTAGTCTCAGTAGACTTAGCAGTTGCTTTTGCTTTAGTCTCAGTAGACTTAGCAGTTGCTTTTGCTTTAGTCTCAGTAGACTTGAGCAGTGCTTTTTTAGGAGACAAGCTTGGAGCCACCTGTTTCAGCAATATCAATTATTTTAAGTAGTGTGAGGTTTTGCTTGTGACCTTGCTTACGACGACTATTTTTTCTACGTCTCTTGTATATCATGGTTATTTTAGGACCACGTGTCTGTCTAATTACCTGTGCCATAACTGCAGCATCATTCACTAAAGGACTACCTAAAGTAACTTTCTTGCCTTCACCAATCATTAAAATATTATCTAAGAACAACTTGATCACCGTCATTTGCATCTAGTTTTTCAACTAAAACAACATCTTCTTTTTCTACACGGTACTGTTTTCCACCGGTTTTTAGGACTGCATACATTTTAAATTCCGAGCTTTTTGATAATATTTATATAATAATCTAATAAATTAAAAAAAATTTAATAATTATTAGTACGGGGAATATAGCCTTATAGCGAAATCTGTCAAGCTTTTAGATCATAACTTATCAGTAATAATATACATATTTTTGATAATAAATGTGTACTTTAATCTACTAATAAAGCAGGGTCTAAACGCTCATAAAACCAATTAACTCTCCAATCTAAATGAGGACCCGTAGACCTTCCAGTAGACCCAACTTCCCTATATTTTGCCCTTTGAACAGTATCTCCAACTTAACATTTATCAACTGATAGATGAGAGTAAACAGATGTTACGCCATGACCATGATCAAGCATTATAGTGCCACCAGTATAATATAAGTCTTTTTCAGCCATTCTAACTATAGATTTTATAGGTGCTAAAACTGGGGAGCCTTTCGGAGCCGCAATATCAACACCATAGTGTGGTCGTTTAGGTATGCCATTTAGAATCCTTTGGCTTCCAAATACACCAGATACGACACCCTTAACAGGCCAATTAAACTTTTGGAAGATAAAGTCTATGTTGCTATCTATACCTCTGATATACTTAATAGATTTATTTTCTTTTATAATCCTATCGTAGAAAGATTTTGGCGGGGTAACCATCTTTTTCTGCAAGCCATTTATAATTTGCGTTTTATAAATTCTTTTTTTGATTGAGATCGGTTTTTCAAGCCATACCTTTTTAGGTTTTAAAGACAAGTGCGCAATATCTGGGTGATCTCTTCCAAAACCAATAATAAAATAACCATCAGAGTTTTTTCTAAGCAATTTGTTTTTATTTTATTTCAATTTTTGGATCAGATTTACCTATAACTAATCCACCTTGTACGAAATCACCCTCAAGAAAAACTTTTATATTATCATATGTTAGGTTTAATTTCTCTTTTCCAACAGCAGGGTTAATTTGAACAAATAATATAACTAGAATTAGTTTTAAAAATTTAAAATTTAGTTGATT
>CAJIZD010000005.1:0-72719 GCA_905181795.1 uncultured Planktomarina sp.
TTAATTTCGATGATGGCTTATTTATCATCAGAAAGTTTTGTAAAAGGTACTGCTCCAAAAAAATCTGGTAATAATCATCCTATTTTAGCACCTTATGGCTTGTTTCAATCATCTGATGGAGAGGTCGCTGTGGCCCCTGCAAGCGATAAATTCTGTAATATCTTTTTAGAATGTATTGAATTAACAGAGTTGTTAAATCAAGAAATTTATAAAAATAACGAAAACAGAATGAAAAATAGACAAAGTTTAAATGATATAATTAATAAAAAAATGAAACTGGAAACGTCAGATTATTGGATAAAAAAATTAAATGACGCAGGTTGCCCTGCTGCTAAAGTTGCATCACTTCCAGAAGCTCTTGATAGTCAATTGATAAAAGATACTGAAATGGTGATAACTTCGTCTGGCCCAGAAGGAAGAAGGATTAAAATGACAGGTTTTCCAGTTAAGTTATCCGAAACACCTGCTCAACTATATAGGTCTCCTCCATTGTTAGGACAACATACTGAAGAAGTATTAAAAAACATCAAATAAGAACTTATCAGGAGTTAGATATGGAACTAGAAACTATTAATTTTAAAATTGAGAAAAATATTGCATTTATCGAACTTAATAGACCAAAATATTATAATTCGTTAAATCAAACTATGGCAGAGGACTTATTTAAAGTTTCACTAGAATGTGACGATAATCCTAACATTAGATCTGTAGTGATGAGTGGATCTGGTGAAGATGCTTTTTGTGCAGGTGGAGACGTAAATTCTTTTTATAAATATGGTGAGAAGACCTCTAGTCATTTAAAAGAAGTTACAACAATCCTTCATGGGGCAATATCTAGACTTTCAAGAATGAATGCACCTTTAATTGTAGCTGTAAATGGAGTTGCGGCTGGTGCTGGGTTTTCTTTTGTTGGTTTTGCGGATATGGCAATTGCGTCTTCAAATGCTACATTTGTCTCAGCTTATTCAAAAATAGGATTAACTCCAGACGGATCCTCTACTTACTTTCTTCCAAGAATTATTGGAGCAAGAAGGTATACAGAACTTGTATTAACAAATAGGGTTTTAAGCGCAAATGAGGCACTTGATTGGGGTCTCATTAACAAAGTTGTTGATTTTAAAGATCTAAAAGATGAAGCATATAATTTAGCTAAAAAATTAGCAGAAGGTCCGTCTTTAGCATTTGGTAAATTAAAAAACTTAGTTCACAACAGTTTCTCAGACTCATTAGAAGGTCAAATGGAGTATGAAGCCAGGATGATTGCAGAGTCTGCCAAAACGAAAGATGGAATGAATGGTATTGAAGCTTTTGTTAATAAACAACCTGTCTCATTCAAAGGCCAATAAGAAAGTAAATTCATGACAATCAATTTAATAGCTTTTGACGGTGATGGTATTGGTCCAGAAATAATGACTTCCACCCTAGAGGTGATTGACCTTTTGAGCACTAAATTAAGTTTGGACGTCAATGTTGAAAAAGAGCTTATAGGTGTAAAATCTTTAAAAGCTTTTGGAACAACGTTACCAGAAAAAGCTTTATTAAAATCTAAGGAAGCGGATGGCATTATTTTAGGTCCAGTAGATCATAATAATTATCCTGCTAAATCAGAAGGCGGTTTGAATCCATCAGGTGTCCTCCGTATTGAATTAGATTTATTCGCGAATATTAGGCCAGCTAAAAATTATAATAATGTTCAATCTCTCTCTAAAAACATGGATTTAATAATTGTAAGAGAAAATACTGAGGGGTTCTATGCAGACAGAAATATGGTTGATGGTAACGGTGAATTTAGTCCTGTTGAAGGTGTAGGCCTTGCATTTAGAAAAATTACAAAAAAAGCTTCATTACGAATTGCTGAAGAAGCCTTTAACATTGCTAAGAACATATCTCTATCAAGAGATAAAAAAATAAAAGTGCATGCTATACATAAAGCAAACGTAATGAGATTAACGGATGGAATTTTTTTAGAAGCATGTCGTCAAATTTCCTCAAAATATAGTGATGTACAGTATGAAGAGATGTTGGTTGATGCTTGCGCTGCGCACATTGTAAGGGATTCAAGTCAATTTGATATTATTGTAACTACTAATATGTTTGGTGATATATTATCAGATTTAGCCACAGAATTGTCTGGTTCTTTGGGTTTGGCAGGCTCATTAAATGCTAGTCAAAATCAAGCCATGGCTCAAGCTCAACATGGTTCTGCTAACGACATTGCGGGGAAAAATACAGCTAACCCTATATCACTAATTTTATCTGCAAGTATGCTGTTAAACTGGCTAGGAGAAAAAAGAAAGTTGGAGAACTTTATTTTAGCATCGAGTTTAATAAATAACTCTGTTATAAAACTTTTAGAAGATGATATTAATTTAACTAAAGATCTTGGCGGAACCGCTTCAACACAAGAAATAACAAAAAAATTAATCAATATTTTAAATCACTATATTTAATAAAATTATGTCAGATCAAATATCAATACCTGCAGTATATATGAGAGGAGGAACTTCTAAAGGCCTCCTATTCAATAAAAAAGACTTGCCTGTTAATCAGGCTAAGTTAACAAACTATTTGCTTGCAGCCATGGGATCTCCAGATACAAGGCAAATTAATGGAATGGGTGGAGCTACCTCAGTCACTAGTAAAGTTTGTATTATCTCCAAAAGTGAGGTTGCTAATGTCGATATTGACTATTTTTTTGCTCAAGTTTTAGTTGATGAAGCTAAAGTTGATTATGGACCCACATGTGGAAATATGCTCTCTGCTGTTGGTCCTTTTGCCATAGAACAAGGCCTAATTGAAGCTAAAGAAGCTTATACAAAAATTGTAATTAGATCGGTAAATACAGGCTCTATAATTGATGCAACCATTCCTACTCCAAGTAAATCAGTTACTTACTCAGGAGATTATAAGATTGCAGGTGTTCCAGGGGTTGGGTCTCCAATTTTATTAAAATTTAAGAATATTGTTGGAGGAACAACAGGAAAGCTGTTGCCTACTGGAAATAGAACGGCAATTATAAAAGGCATTGAAGTAACTTGCCTAGATGTCTCAATGCCAATTGTTATGGCTAATGCTAATGATTTTGATATTGAAGGTAATGAGACAGCATCAGCTTTAAATGCTAATAAAAATTTATTAAAAAAAATTGAAGAAATACGATTGCTTGCAGCCCTGGAAATGGGCATGGGTAATGTGAATGGTAAAGTTTTACCAAAATTTGCATTATTATCTAAGGCTTTGCAAGGAGGGACAATTACATCAAGATATTTTACTCCCAAGTCATGTCATGAGACCCATGCTGCAACTGGTACTAACTGTATTGCATCTGCATGTTTAATCTCAGGGACTGTAGCCTCAAAAATATCCAATATTAAAGTTACAGGTGAAGACAAAATTATAATTGAGCATCCGTTGGGCTCTATAGATTGCATAGTTGAAACTTCAACAACGATTGAGGAAACAGATAGTGATTATATAAAGTCATGTGGAGTATATAGAACTTCAAGAAAAATTATGGACGGAAATATCTATATCCCAAAAGACATTGAAAATGATTAAAACAAATCTTTCTTACTTTGATTTTCTTTTCAATTGGTGGCCACAGAAATGGAGATATATATCAAGTTTGATTTTAGCTATAATGAGTAGTTTTGTAGCTTATTATCTTGGTTTGCCTCTGCCTTGGATGCTTGGACCCTTACTAGGATGCGGTTTTTTTTCAGCGATTGGTAAACCTGTTACAATAGCAAAAAAACCAAGACCATTCTGTAGAGCTCTTTTAGGCTGCACAATTGGAGCAAATTTTGGCCCGGAAATTCTGGATCGAGTATCTGAGATTGGAGTGTCTCTATTATTTGTCCCTGGTTTTGTAATAATAATGGGATTGACTACGTATTTATATTTATCAAAAATTATGAAATTTAATAAATCAACTTCAATCTATGGCTCAATACCTGGTGGTTTAAACGAAATGGTCATTCTTGGCCAAGAAATAGGAGCTGATCCGAGAACTCTTGTTTTAATTCATGCAACAAGAATAGTAGTAGTGGTTTTTTTAGCCTCTTTGTTAATTTTATTTGTTCCACATTTAGGAATTAAAAATATTCCTCAACCAGATTTGTTTTTTAATTGGCAGCAGTTACCATCTGTGATTTTGGTTTCAATTCTCGGTTGGTATTTAGCAGTTAAATTTAAAATTCCTGGTCCAACAATAATAGGTCCTATGATTTTGTCTGCATTTGTTCATATTTTTGAAATAGTAGAAGCTATGCCAATATATTTATTAGTTATATCTATTCAGATTTTATTAGGCTCAGCTTTAGGGTGTTTGTTTAAAAATATAACTTTTAAGGAAATGTCTGGACCAATTCTAGCAGGGTTTATTACAACTTTGATTTCAATAATTCCGTTGATAGTTATTTATTTGATTTTAATGAGTTTTGGTTATGATCCATTATCAATTTTATTAGCATTTTCACCTGGAGGACAGTCTGAAATGAACATACTGGCTCTTTCAATTGGTGCAGATATGTCGTTTATAAGCCCACATCATATGTTTAGGGTTTTTCTTGTAATCATATTTGCAGGAATTTTACATAAGATTTTAAAGAAATCATTTAATAAATAATTAGTCTTTGAAATTATCAATTAAACTCATTTTGGTGTTATCTACAAAAGGTGCATTTTCAATCCAAGACATTTCAAACCCTTCTATGCATCCAATATTGTATCCGTACTGATTTGGATCTGACCTTCTTTTATGGTGAGTATTTATGCCACATACTTTACAAAAATAATGTTCGGCTATTTTTGTATTCCATTTATAAGTGTTCAAAAATTCTTTTCCTGAAGTAATAACTAACTCATCTATTAAAGCTGTTCCCATAACAAAGCCTTTTCTACAACACATGGAGCAGTTGCATCTTCTTAAACCATGGATATTGGTTCTGATTTCAAATTTAACAGAGCCGCAATGACATTTGCCTTTAAGCGGTAATGATATATCGTTTATTTTCATAAATTCTCTTTTATTTTTTAGAATTTAAAACCAAATTGATCTCTTAATGTGTTAGCTAATTCAGTACTTTTTTCTATGGATATTTGCTGAAATGGTGGTCTTAAATTATTCCATAAAGGATTGTTTGTTTGCATCGCTAATAAAGCTTTTTGTGCTGGAATTGGAGCATAATCTTGAAATAACAATCGTACAGACTTTACTTTCTTTTGAAGTGCTTCAGCTTCATCCCATCGTCCAGAATGACAAAATGTTATTACATCGGCAATGTCTTTACTGTTTAAATTAGCAGTTGCTGATATACAACCTGGAGCTCCAAGCTTGATTGCTTCTATCACAGGCAATTCTGCTCCTGGATAAACTATTAGATCTTTAATTTTTAGTAATGCTTCTGTATTTTCCCAAACACCTGAGCTATCTTTTATTCCTACTATAGTTTCTGGAAAAGACGATTTTAACTTTTGAACAAGGTCTATTGATAAGCCAACGCCGCAAACTTGTGGAATATGATATAGATATATTTTTAATCTATTATCATCTACGCCTTCGATTAATTTTTCAAAGTAATTGTAGAGGCCAGTGTCACTCATTCCCTTAAAGTAAAATGGAGGTAAGGTCATAACACCTTGGCATTTTAAGTCTATCGCGTGTTTGGTTATCTCAATTGTATCAGGAAGATTACATAAGCCAGTTCCAGGAATTAATTTATTAGGGTCAATACCACTTTTAACTAATCCTTCAATTGCATTCATTCTTTCTTTATTTCCTACTGAGAGTGCTTCACCAGTGGTCCCAAAAGGAGCTAAACCTGAACATCCATTATCCATTAGGCTCTTAGCTAAATCATTATACATGCTTTGATCAACATTAAGATTGTTATCAAATGGCGTTAATATTGGTGCGATGAGTCCTTTGATCAATTTTGTCTCCATAAACTAGATTTAGACTTACATCTTACTTTATATTTTAAAATAATGAAATTTCATTTTGAGCTTTGTATTAATAACTTTAATTTTGGATATATAAACTTTTGAGCTAATCCTAGTATCAAAACAACTATTAACAACCTAAATAAATGATGTGTTATAACAAAAGCTGGTTTTATACCAAGCGTTGCTGCTACTAAACCCATTTCGTTTATGCCACCCGGTGAGTAGGCTAAAATAACAGCTTCAGGTCTAGAGTTAATTAAATAAGTAACGCCTAGTATAAATGGTATCATACAAATACTCAAAGAGATAACTATTGCGATTGCGTGACCTACATAATTTCTTGCTGTTTTCCAAGTGAGTCCGTTCATATTACTACCAAAGAAACTTCCTGTAATAAGTTGGGCAAAAATAAAAATAATTATAGGAGCATTAAGGTCGATTATTTCTGTGACATGAAGCGCGGCACTTATAATTAAAGGTCCAAATAAACGCCTTCCTGGTATTTTAAATATTTTACCAAATAGAAGGCCAATAGGCAGAATAATTAAAATAATTAAACAATCTGTTAAAGATCCTGTAATACTTGGCCATAAGGGTTCTCTTTCAAAAGAACCAGGAAATATTATCAAAATTATTGTTGGAATTGTAAATACGGTTAAAAAAATACGTATCATATGTACTAATCCAACTAATTTAGAATTTGCCCCACATTCCTCAGCACCTAGAACCATCTCCAGTAATCCGCCTGGAGATGAAATAAAAAATGCTTCTACTTTTCCAAGTTTTCTAACTTTATGAAGAAATAAATAAGTCATAAAATATGAGAAAGGTACGTATAGCAATAGCAAAGCTATAGATATGAACCAATTATATAATTCTATAAATACAGACGAAGAAAATGACTGACCTAACCAAATTCCAATAATACCTATAAAAGGATTTCTAATTTTTTGTGGAATATTTACTTCTGTTCCACATAACGCAAAAATAGCAATAAAAAAAGCTGGTCCTAAAACCCATGGTAAAGGAAATAATAGTATATTAAAAGCCAATCCACCTAGCATTCCAATGAATATTGTTTTAAAAATTATTTTTATATTTTTCATTAATAATTATTGTCTTCTTTATTCATATAACCAAGTAACTTAGAAATTTCATCACACTTTGATAGAAGTGGTTTCCAATAAATTGATTTATCTTTTTTTAGTCTAAAAGTCGGAATGGAAACACTTACACTAGCAACGGGAAAGGAAGTATTGTCTTTTATGTTTGCGCCAAAGCAAATTATACCATTTTCATTTTCTTCATTATCAAAGCTATAACCATTTTTATTAGTTAACTCTATATCTTTATAAATTTTATCTAAATTTGCCTTCGTTTGAGGTTTATGCGGTAATAATTCTAAATTTTTTAAAATTTCGTTTAGTTGATTGTCTTCAATACCAGATAAATAAGCTTTGCCAACAGAGCTTGAATAAAAAGGAATGAGAGTTCCAACCATAGACGTCATTCTGACAATTTCTTTACTTTCAAATTTGTCAACATAAACCATCATGTCCCTGCTCCTAATTGCAAGGTGAACAGTTTCACCTGTTTCGTCTCTTAATTCGCTTAAAGCTGTGTAGGCTGTCCTTCTTATATCAATTTGAGTAAGTGCATTATGGGCAAGACTTATTAATCGTGACCCTAATCTGTAATGCTTACTATTAGTCTTATGAACTAAACCTTCTTCTTCCAGTGATGATAGAATTCTATATAAAGTTGGTCTTGTTAAGTTACTTTCTTTTAGAATATCATTAAATATTATTGGTTTGGCATGATCTGATATAATTTGTAAGACATCAATACCTCTTGAAAAGCTCTGTGTTCCCTTTACTTGCTGAATTGTCATTTTGGATACCTATAATATTTGAATTATTATTGTATATGATGAATTAGTTTTTGATAAGTACTTGACTATTTATTTAGTCTTTATATATTATCACATATTAGATTAATGTCCACAATATGATAATAATTGGAATATAAATGAATAACTTAAAATTAAAGGCGCTTATAACTGGTGGTACAAGTGGCTTGGGTAAAAGTATTGCTGAGGGATTTGCTGATGCGGGATATAAAGTAATAGCTACTGGAGTTGGACAAATTCCAAAAGATAAAAGTAATATAGAGTTTTGTTCTCTTGATGTACTTGATGAAGGATCCATTAAAAAAAAATAGAAAAAATTGATTATATAAATGTTTTAATTAATGCAGCAGGTACAATCGCAAGACATAAAGAACTTCAACCACGTGTTTTTTCACAAGTTGTAGACGTTAACTTAAATGGTACAATGCGAGTATGTTCTGAGGCCCGTGGTCTATTATCTAAATCAAAAGGTTCAATTATCAATATTGCTTCAATGTTAAGTTATTTTGGTGGGGGAGTGGTGCCTGGCTACTCTGCATCCAAGGGAGGAATTGTTCAGTTAACAAAATCACTGTCAATTGCATACTCGCAAGATCAAATTCGTGTAAATGCCATTGCTCCTGGTTGGATTTCAACACCAATGACAGAAGAATTGAAATTGGATGCAAAACGAAATGAAAATATAATAAATCGAACGCCAATGGGAAGATGGGGAGAACCAAAAGAATTGGTTGGACCAGCATTGTTTTTAAGTAGTAAAGCAGCATCATTTATAACTGGTACAGTACTAAATGTAGATGGTGGATATGCTTGTATGTAAAAATAAAATAGAACAATTTAAGGAAATAAAAAAATGATTTCGACACAAGATAGCCAAAACGCTAATATACCCTACCAATTACCAATGCCTCAAAATGCTTTGCCAGAAATAGTTATTCCTTCGGCAATTCCTGAGGACGATACTTTGTGGGTTAAACAAGCAGAAAACGTCTACTTCCGGCCACTTTGTCTAAACGCTTCTCAAGGCTATTGGATGAACCTATTGAAAGTTACAAAGTCAGGAGTACTATCTCGTCATCGACATCCTAATGCGGTCCACGGATTTGTTTTAAAAGGTAGATGGCATTATTTAGAACATGATTGGGAAGCAAAAGAGGGAAGTTATGTGTATGAACCTCCAGGTGAAACACATACTTTAGTGGTGCCTGAAGATGTCGAAGAAATGATTACTTTTTTTCAAGTTAACGGAATAATGTCCTATGTCGATCCATGGGGTAAGTTACTCGGTTATGAAGATGTTTTTACTAAAATAGATTTATGTAGAAAGCATTTTATAAACATAGGTCTTGGTGAAAATTACGTAGATCAATTCATACGTTAATGATATGATAATAGTATAATTATAATCCAAAACATAATAGGGGATAAAGTTGTCTGATAAAAGTAGAGATTCTGAAATTCGTGTTAAAGTTAAAGATGCAATAGAGCTTATTACTGAAATATTTCAGGCTAAAGCGTGTAGCGATGACGAAGCTAAGACTATTGCGGAAAGACTTTGTGGCTCCAACTTAAAGGGTCATGATAGCCACGGGATAGTTAGAGTGCCTAGGTATGTAGAGTGGATGGAAAGAGACTGGGTTTTTCCAAATATTGAATCAGAATTAGTAATTGATGCAGGTGCATTAGCTTGCTTGGACGCCAAGCAAGGGTTTGGCCAAGTTGCGGGAGAACGAGCTGTTGACGAAGGAATTTCTAGAGCTAAGAAACATGGTGTTTCTGTAGTAGGACTAAAAAATTCAGGTCACCTTGGTAGAATTGGAGACTGGGCAGAAAGAGCAGCGGACGCTGGGTTTGTATCTTTTCATTTTGTAAATGTAAGAGGAAGTCTTTTGGTAGCTCCTTTTGGTGGAACAGATCGTCGTGGAAGCACTTCACCTTTAGCCATTGGAATTCCATCAAAGGGTAAAGAGCATATAATACTAGACATGGCTACCTCTACTGTTGCTGAAGGTAAAGTAATGGTTGCTCAAAAGGGAGGTAAGCCTCTACCTCAAGGAGCGTTAATTGATAGCTCAGGAAACTTAACTATAAACCCAGAAGTAATGTATGGGAAAATAAGTGATGATGAAGTGCCTGACTCTGAAAATGGAAGTGGAGCTATAACAGCTTTTGGATTGCATAAAGGTTCAGGCATAAACTTTATGATGGAAATGCTTGGTGGAGCTTTAACTGGTTCAGGAGTATCTGCGGGAATAGATGATAAAGAAAAAAGGAAGTTTGCTAATGGAATGCTATCTATTTATATATCTGTAGAAAAGATGGTGGATCTTGATTATTTTTCAAAAGAAGTTCAGTCATATGCTGATTTTGTAAGAGCCTCACCTGCATCTGATAAAAACGGAAAAGTTTTAATTCCAGGGGACAAAGAGATTATTACAAATAACGATAGATTAGCAAATGGGTTGCCTGTAGCACCTATAGTTTGGGAAAACATTAAACAAACTGCTCAAAAACTTGAAATCCCAAATCTTGAGAGATTTGAAAAAGCTATAGTTTAATTTTCTTTACTAGGTTTAGTTAGATATCATAACGTTTTATTTGGCTATTCTAGTTAGGTGAATGTTGATGCATCCTGAAAACACAAATTTCATTTACGTTAATCGTGAGATGCGAACTTTATCTAATATAGACTATGATATTACTTTGCTGGATTGGCTAAGAACAAACCTGAAATTAAAGGGAACCAAGGAAGGTTGCGCTGAAGGTGATTGTGGAGCATGCTCAGTTCTAGTTCATGATGGATCTAATTCTGAGGTAAGACCAATTAATTCTTGTTTAGTCAGAGTAGGTCAGGTTGTTGGAAAAGGGGTTATTACTGTTGAAGGTATAGGTAATGAAAAAAAACCTCATCCTCTGCAAACTTCTTTCATTAAAGAAAATGCATCACAATGTGGATATTGTACTCCTGGATTTATAATCTCTGGGATTTCATTATTAAATTCAAACAAAGATGTTGATGAAAATTCAATTAACGATGCTGTTTCAGGTAATTTATGTAGATGTACAGGTTATTCTCCAATAGTAAAGGCGCTAAAATCTGTTGGTAATAATCATGAAGAAATAAAGCCTATACAATTCGTAGAACAAAATAATGATGTCCAATTAGGCCTTGTTTCCTATCATAATCCTATCAATTTAGATGAATTATTAAATTTAACAAATAAACCTAACTTTAGATATTTAGCTGGTGGTACAGATTTAAATTTGCAAAGACCTATAATTAATGAAGACCAAAACACTATTATCAACTTAAGCAATATAAAAGAATTAAAAAACATAGAAGTTCAGAATAATAAACTTCTTTTAGGTAGTGCTGTAACTATAGAAAATTTCTTAGTTACAATTAAGGATAGAATACCAGAATTAATCGAACTTCTGCAAAGATTTGGTTCACCACAAATACGTAATCAAGGTACTATTGGAGGTAATTTATGTACATCCAGTCCAATTGGAGATATAGCTCCTGTCTTTTTGGCTTTGAATGCAAAGTTAAATATTTTTGGAAGTAACGGAAGAAAAAAAGTAAATTTAAATGAATTTTACACAGGTTATAGAAAAAATATCTTAACTAAAGACGAGATTGTAAGTTCAATTGAAGTGCCTTTACCAAAAAAGGATTACAATCTCTTTTGTTGGAAGTTATCAAAAAGATATGACCAAGATATTTCTACAATCTCTCTTACTGTTTATATCAAAATTAGAGATCAAATTATCGATGACATCCATCTTGCAGCAGGAGGTATTGCTGAAACTCCAAAATATCTAGATAACCTTTGTAAAGATATGATAGGACAAAAACTAGATAAATCAATTTCGTTGGCTATCAATAATATTAAAAATTATATAAAGCCTATATCAGATATAAGAGGAACTGCAGATTATAGAATTGAGTCCTTTAGGGGGTTATTTAGAAGGCTAGAAAAATGTTTGGTTGATGGTGTAAAGACAATGTCAATTATGGATTATAATAATGAATAAAGTTGCTTTTCATGACTCTTCCATCAGGCATACTACTGGTCAAGCAATTTATATTGATGATATGCCAGACCAAGAAAATTTGTTACATGGTGGGCTTGTTCTTTCTAAGTGCGCTTATGGAAAAATCAAAAAATTAGATTATTCTAAATTAGACAAATTACCTTATTCTACAAAAATTATTACAGCAAAAGATATTCCTGGTGAAAATGAAATAGGTCCCATTAAAAACGGAGAACCAATTTTGGCTGATGACGTAATAACATATTACGGTCAACCAATTGCAATAATCTTAGCCAAAACTCACCAAGAGGCAATATATGCGAGTAATTTAGTAGAAGTTGAAATAGAATTTATTGGAGAACCAATACTTACACTCGATGACGCTTATTCTAAAAGCTCATTTTTAGATGAACCAATTATTTTAGAAAAGGGTTTGCTAGACAATGAAATGGACCGTTCTAAATTCAAAATATCTGATTGTTTTGAAATTGGTGGTCAAGACCATTTTTACCTTGAAACACATGTAGCGTTGACTTTCCCAAGTGAAAATAATGAGTATACAGTTTGGTCAAGTACACAACATCCAACAGAAGTACAACATGGAGTTGGAAAAGTTTTAAACATTCCATCTGCCAAAATTGATAGTAAAGTTAGGAGATTAGGTGGTGGTTTTGGAGGCAAAGAAAGTCAGGCTACAATATTTGCGGCAATGTCTGCCTTATGTGCGTTTGTTACTCAACAGCCAGTAAAAATCCGTCTTAATAGGCATCATGACATGACGGCATCTGGAAAAAGACATAACTTTAAAATATATTTTACAGCCGGTTTTTCTAGCAAGGGAAAGATAAATGCTCTGGATTTAAGGTTATTAAGTAATGGTGGAAATGTTTTGGATCTCTCGGGTCCTGTTATGACAAGAGCTTTAACCCATTTAGATAATTGTTATTTTATAAAATCAATAAAAGCTGTTGGTTATATCTGTAAGACTAATACAGTTTCAAATACTGCCTTCAGAGGATTTGGCGGTCCACAGGGTATGCTAGCAATTGAAAATATTATTTATTTTGTAGCTCAATTTTTAAAAAAGCCATTAGACGAAATTAGGGATATTAACTTTTATTCAAAATCAAACGGTCTTACTACACCTTATGGTCAGGTTGTATCAAAACCAAGAATTGAAAGAGTTATAAAAGAGATATATGGATTTAGTGATTATCATAAAAGGGTAGAAACAGTAAAAGTTTTTAATTTAGATCAAGAGAAAAATAAATTACCCTTTAGAAAAGGGCTTGCCCTAATGCCTGCAAAATTTGGAATATCATTCAATAAACCGTCATTTAATCAAGCAGGAGCTTTAGTTCATGTATATTCTGATGGATCAGTGAGATTAAATCACGGAGGCACAGAAATGGGTCAGGGGTTGTTTATTAAAGTAGCCCAAGTTGTTGCAGAATGTTTCAAAATTCCTTTAGAACAAATACATATTACTTCTACTAATACTGCAGAGGTTCCAAATACTTCTGCAACTGCAGCTTCATCTGGTTCAGATTTAAATGGAATGGCAGCTTGGGATGCTGCGTCTAAAATAAAAAATAGAATGATTAATCATGTCTCTCAATTATTTCAAAAACAAAAGTCAGAAATAGCTTTTGAAAATGGTAGAATAATAGCAGGTAATAAAAGTCTGTTATTTTCAGAATTAGCACACTCATGTTGGGAAAACAGAATATCACTATCATCTACAGGCTTTTACAAAACCCCCAAAATACATTGGGATCAAGGTAAATTAAAAGGTCATCCTTATTTTTATTTTACTTGGGGTGCAGCCGTATCAGAAGCTTTAATAGATATTAATACAGGTGAAAGTAGAATACTTCAGGCAGATATTATTCAAGATTGTGGTAATTCTCTTAATGAAAGTATTGATATAGGTCAAATTGAAGGTGGTTTTATTCAAGGACTAGGGTGGTTAACATGTGAGGAACTTCATTTCTCTAAAGATGGAAAGTTATTAACTACGGGGCCTTCAACTTATAAGTTACCAGGTAGTAGAGATGCTCCTCCAAAGTTTAAAGTTAAATTACTTGAAAATGCTGATAATGATGAGAAAACTATTTTTAGATCTAAAGCTGTTGGAGAACCGCCTCTATTGTTAGCTATTTCACATTTTTTGGCTATTAAGGATGCTATTAAAGCAGCTAATCCATTATCAAGACCAGAAAAATTAAATTCACCTGCTACTCCCTCTGAGATTTTAAAGGTTATTAAGGCTTAACAAGTTAAATAACTTTAATTTGTTTTTATCTATATATTGTGATTTGGTAATTATGTTTAACAACATTTAGGGGAGGTAACTATGAGTGCCTTAGAAAACATTTCACAAGAAGACTTAAAAAATCCTGATTATGTTCCACCTTTACAGGTTGGTCTAATTCTTGGATTACAACATGTTCTAGCAATGTTTGTTAGTAACGTAACACCTTCTATAATTATTGCAGGTGTTGCTGGTTTTGCCTTTGGAAGTGCTGACACAGTATTTTTAATACAAATGTCTATGTTATTCGCTGGAATTGCTACTTTAATGCAAACAATTGGTTTTGGTCCAGTAGGGGCTAGGCTACCGGTTATGCAAGGTACTAGTTTTGCTTTTGTGCCAGTCATGATTGGAGCTGCTAAAATGGGTATGGGAACGCTTTTCGGTGGAATAGTCATTGGAGGTTTGTTTCATGCTTTTATGGGATTATTCATAGGTAAAATTCGTCATTGGTTCCCTCCATTAGTTTCTGGAATTATTATTTTAGCAATTGGTATATATTTGATTCCTGTTGGGATTCAGTATGCTGCTGGTGGTGCTGGTGATTTTAATATGTCAAAACCGACTTGGGGAGGTTTGGGCAATTGGAGCCTTGCAATAATTGTTATATTAGTATCTTTTGGATTAAAATTTTGGACAAAAGGAATTATTTCAAGCTCATCAGTATTATTAGGAATGATTGTGGCTTATGTTATTGCTATTTTTATGGGAGACGTAAACTTTTCTGGTGTAAGTAAAGCTGCATGGTTTGCCTTACCAGAGCCATTTAAATATGGTTTTGATATTAACTTAACTGTGATAATAGCTATGTGTCTTATGTCTATTGTTAGTGCAATTGAAACAGTTGGAGATATCTCAGGTATAGCCAAAGGTGGAGCCAATCGAGAAGCTACGGATAAAGAGCTTCAGGGTGGAACCTATGCAGATGGAATAGGTACTGCAATTGCTGGAATTTTTGGTGGCTTGCCAAATACGAGTTTTAGCCAAAACGTTGGTCTGATTTCTATGACTGGCGTAATGAGCAGGTCTGTTGTTACTATAGCAGCTATTTTTTTAATACTTTGTGGTCTCGTTCCTAAAATAGGCGCACTAGTTTCTTCTATGCCGATAGCCGTGCTAGGAGGAGGAGTTATTGTCATGTTTGGTATGGTTGCATCTGCAGGTATAAACATGCTTAGTAGTGTAAATTGGAATAGAAGAAATATGATGATATTTGCTATTTCTTTATCTATAGGTTTTGGTTTACAAAAAGTTCCTGCTTCTGTTCAAGGATTAGGAGGGGATCTTCAAATGCTGATGACATCTGGTCTATTGCCGGCTGCTTTCTTAGCTGTTTTGTTAAATATTATTTTACCAGAAGAAGATAAATAATAATTTTTAAAATTATACTAATACTGTTACATTACACCGCTAAACTAAAAGCGGTGTAATTTTTTTAATGTCTAATATTCTAATAAAAAATGCAAAAATTATTGCAACGATGGATGACAATCAAAATGAAATTGTTAATCAATCTATTTACTGTGAAAATGGAAAAATTATTGAAATTGGTCAATGTGAAAACGCCAATTATGACACCAGGAGCGCAATAGATGCGTCTGAAATGGTTGTAATACCAGGGTTGATTAATACACATCATCATTTATTTCAAAATTTAACTCGTTGCTATACAAATGCTCAAAATGAATCATTATTTGGTTGGTTAACAAGTTTATATCCAATTTGGAATAAAATAATCCCGTCTGATATCTATATTTCATCACTAATTGGTTTGTCAGAAATGGTAATGAGTGGATGTACAACTTCTAGTGATCATCTATATCTTTTTCCTAATGGTTCAAAACTTGAAGATCAAATTGAAGCGGCTAAACTTGTTGGTTGCAGGTTTCATGCAACCAGAGGTTCAATGAGTATAGGAGTTAGTAAGGGAGGTTTGCCACCTGACACTTTAGTAGAAGAAGAAAACTTTATATTAAAGGATTGTCAAAGAGTTATTGAAACGTTTCATGATGATGCTGATTTATCCATGTTAAAGATAGCTTTAGCACCATGCTCACCATTTAGTGTAAGTCAAAATTTAATGAAAGAAACAGCAATTTTAGCTAGAGACTTTTCTGTAGGTATGCATACCCATTTGGCAGAAAATAAAGAAGACATTATTTATACTGAGGAAAATTTTGGTATGCGGCCCGGTCAGTATATTGAAGAATTAGGATGGTTAGGTAATGATGTTTGGCATGCTCATTGTGTTCAATTAGATGAAAATGAAGTAAGTTTATTTGCAAAAACAGGTACGGGAATAGCTCATTGTCCTTGTTCAAATATGCGTTTAGCAAGTGGTATTGCTCCTTTGAGAAATTGGCTTGATGCAGGCGTTAATGTTGGATTAGGTGTTGATGGATCAAGTTCTAATGATAGTGGACATTTATTAAGTGAAGCTCGTCAAGCTATGCTCTTACAAAGAGTTAATCTAGGAGCAGACAAATTTTCAGCTCGAGAAGCACTATATACTGCGACAAGAGGTGGAGCTAAAGTTCTTAACAGAAACGACATAGGACAAATTGCCGTTGGTAAGGCTGCAGATTTTGCCGTTTATGATCTTAATCAAATTTCATTGTCTGGAACTTGGAGTGATCCATTGGCTGGTTTAGTGTTTTGTTCACCTATGCATACAGCTTACACAATATGTAATGGGAGAGTGATTTCTGAGTCAGGTAATATGAGTAACTTTGATCTTGGTGTTTCACTTGATGAACACAAATCTGCGTCAAAGAGATTGCTAGATTTATAAATATTAAAAGATTAAATGTCTTACTTCATTTTCTTTGAAATGATATTCTATTAAATTAACAGAAGAATTTTCATTTTTTTTAATTCTATCAACAATCCAAAAATCTTGTTTTTCTCTAACTAACAAAGGGTGATGCCAAACATTCCTATTGTAAGTTATGCCAACGTCACCTTTTATGTGAAAACACCTTATAGTATCTAAATCTGGCATATTATTTTTGTCCTTGGACACAACTATTAACCAATCTATATTTTGAATAGGTAAGAAGCTTTGAGAAGCTATAGGGTGTTTTTCCATTATTTTTATTTCAATAGGTAAATTTCTTGGGGACCCTGAAAATATTGAAATTGCTGGAACTCCACCTTCATTGTTCAATTCTAAATCTGAAATATTATGATGACGAATTGTGGTACCTTGATTTATAGAAATTTTTTCAGAAGTTGACTCTTTATTTATTACATGTCCAAATTCACTGAAGTTATCTAAGTCTATATTTTCAATTTCAATTTTATTTATCATCTAACTTTTTTCCAAATATTCTAAGTCTAGAAACACCACCATCTGGGTAGATATTTAATCTAATGTGTGTGGCCTCAGCTTTTGAATTTGAATTAATTTCATACTCATGGATATTGTCGGCAGTTAACTTGGTTTCATCTAGTATAACATCCCAATTTTCTGAACCTTGAATAAGGTCTTTTGTTGTTATGTTCTTATCAATAGATATTGCTTGAATTGATGCTCGGTCAGGATAGTTTCCTTTAAAATGAGCTGTATCAATTTCAATTTTTTCAATGTTACCTTTATGTGCTAATTTAATAATGATCCAGTCATTACCTGGCTCACGTCGTCTTCTAGTTTCCCAGCCATCACCCATAGTCTGTCCTCTTCCTTCAGAAAGAAGTGCAGAGACATCTCCGTAATGAGCATTGTTATAAGCTAAAATAGAGCCACCTAGTTTTAACGAAGATATTTCTATTATTTCTTCATTATTAAACTCATCCCAATTATATTTTACCTCTCCAAACAATCTAATACGTGCAACGCCGCCGTCAGGAAATATTTGTAACCTAACGAAATTAAATTTTTCTTTTAAATTTAATTCAAAATTATTCTTACAATCCCCAACTAGGTTAGTTTTAGCTATTAAAGATTTCCAATTAGAATCTTTATTCGGTTCAGTCTCGCTATATATTCCTTCTAAAGAAAAAAAAGGAGGAAAGTTTCCAGTAAAATAGCTCGTGTCTATCTCTATTTTAGATATAATGCCTGCTGAACCAAGCTTTAAAATTGCCCAATCATTTCCACCATCTCTTCGTCTTTTGCTTTCCCATCCATCCATCCATTTACCATGATTATCATATTTATCTTCGATAAAAATAGGATCTTTATCGTTTAACATTCTTGTTACTTCACCAAAAAAATCATCAGAAAAAGCCAATATTTTGGTACCCATTTTAGGTGAAGCTAGATTAACTAAACCTTGCATTGAATTATTTGTAGTCATGATCATTAATCCTAATTATTTAGAGTAAACAAAAGTCTCTTGAAACATATCTACCAAGATTTTTTTGTGTAATAAATTTATTATGTTCATAAATTTTTTGACCTCTTAACCAAGTCTGTACAGGCCAGCCCTTAATTTCTAAGTTTTCATAAGGTGTATAGTCAGATCCATGATGTAGGTCAGCTTGTTTTATTTTTTTTACCTTATTTGGATCCCAAATAGTTAAATCTGCATCACTTCCGATTTTAATAGAACCTTTTTGAGGGTATAATCCATACATTTTAGCAGGATTTGTAGAGGTTAATTCTACAAATCTCTCAATTGAAATTCTGTTTTTGCTTACTCCTTCTGAAAATAAAATTGGAAGTCTGGTTTCTACACCAGGTATCCCATTAGGAACCCATTTGAAGGAAGTCCTTGCTCCTGGTCGATCTTTTCCTTTTTTATCTTTAAACTTAAAAGGGCAGTGATCTGAGGAAAAAATATCAAACGTTCCGTCTATAATTCCTTCCCAAATTGCTTCTTGACTTTCTCTATCTCTTGGAGGAGGAGAGCATACATACTTAGCCCCCTCAAAATCCATATTAAGTCCTTTCATATCATCTTCAGTTAGGCAAATGTATTGAGGACATGTTTCTGAAAAAACCTTTATACCATTTTCTTTAGCCCATTTTATCTGCGATAAGGCTTCATTGCCTGATACATGAACTATTACAATGGGTATATCAACAATTTGTGCATGGCTAATTGCTCTATGAGTAGCTTCTCTTTCTACAATTTGAGGTCTTGATAATCCATGATAGTAAGGGGCTAGTTTACCTTCATCTTCTAATTTTTTTGTTAAATATCTTATAGCATCATAACCTTCTGCATGAACCATAACCAAGGTTTTTTCTTTTTTTGCAACTTCAAAAACTTTTAATAGTTCTTCATCATTAAGCACTAGATCATCGTATGTCATGAAAACTTTGAAAGAAGTATATCCGTCTCTAGCTAATGCAGGTAGTTCTTGGCCTAACACTTGCGCTGATGGATCACTAATTATCAAATGAAAAGAAGTGTCCACAAATAAATTACCCTTAGCTTTTGCATGATAATTTTTTACACATTCTCTCAATGATTGTCCTTTTTCTTGCATAGCAAAAGGTAATACTGTTGTAGAACCTCCAGCAGCTGCAGATTTAGTAGCACTTTGAAAATTATCAGCCATTTCTACATCAGGTCCAGAGGGTTGATCGATGTGAACATGTGCGTCTATTCCACCCGGTAGTATAATTAGATCGGTAGCATCTTCTATGATTTTGGCATTGCTATTCAATTGGCCTAATGCACAGATTTTTCCCTCAAAGATGCCAATATCACAATTTTCTATACCTTTTTCAGTAACCACTCTACCATTAGTGAGAATAACATCCAGATTTTCCATATGTATCTTCCATTACTATTATTTGTTTTTTGTTAGATTTAATATTGTTAAATAAAGTTCTTCAATTTGAGCTCTTTCGTGATTTTCTAAAAATGAAACATTACCTGGTGGCATTGCAAATGAAGCAACTGATTGAGAATATATATTTTGAATATTCATCAGAATGTCTTCAGTGGTCTCAAGCATTACCTGCTTTGGAGCACTGTGCATATTGTCCCATAACGGTTCCTTTGCGTGACACATAGAACATTTTGAAATTATAATCTCTTGAGCATTTGTTAAAATAGGCTCTGGTATTATTTTAATTATATGAGCATTTTGATTAGTCTTTGTAAGTTTGGGTTTACCTAAATTAGAAATGAACATTGATAAGGATAACAAAATAATTATTGGAAAAATTATCCAATATGGTGGTTTGATACCAGTATGTTTAACATTAAAAAAATGTCTTATTAATGCACCAATTATTAAGATAATAGGAATGATCAACCAAGAGTACTTTGTTGCATAAATTATTGGGTAATGATTTGAAATCATAATAAAAATTACTGGTAGTGTTAAGTAATTATTATGAAGAGAACGTTGTTTTGCTACCATGCCATATTTTGCATCTGGAGTTTCATTTTTAATAAGGCTGGCTACTACTTTTTTTTGTCCAGGTATAATAACCATTAAAACATTAGCAACCATTATTGTTCCCAATACAGTTCCAATCTGCATAAAAGCTCCTCTGTAACTAAAAAGCTCAGAATAAATCCAGGACATGATTGTAATTAAAATAAAAATAGACAGTATTAACGTGTAAACATTAGTTTTTAATGAAATTCTGCACATCATATCATAAACTAACCAACCAAATATTATTCCTAAAATAGATATGATTACTGCCTCATATTTTTCAAAATCATATTTGATTATGTCTATCATATATAATTCTGCCCCTGCGTAATATATAAGCGCTAGTAAAGCAAAGCCGGAAACCCAAGTAGCGTAAGCTTCCCACTTAAACCAAGTAAGTTCTGATGGAAGCTTAGAAGGAGCAACTAAATACTTAACTAAATGATAAAACCCACCACCATGGACTTGCCAAGCTTCACCATGTGACTTGGGAGGTAAATTTTTATTTTGTTTTAAACTTAAATCAAGAGCTATGAAATAGAAACTAGATCCAATCCAGGCAATGCCAGCAATTACATGAAACCATCTTAAAATAAGTTCTAGCCATTCATTCATTAGAAACATCATACCTTAACTGCCTCTATAAGTGCTGTAGCCAAAAGGAGATAAAAGTAATGGAACGTGAAAATGTTCAAGTTTATTAGTGATATTAAATCTGATAGGGATCTTATCTAAAAATAAACGTTTATCTAAATTAACATTAACATTTTTTAAATAATCTCCTACAAAAAATAATAACTCATACTCAATTTCTTCTAAATTCTCTGCAGTAATTAATGGTTTATCAACTCTTCCATCTTGGTTAGTTATAAAAGTTCCAACCAAGTTCTTTTCTAATTTGTTTATTTTAAATAACTCAATTTTTAGATTAAAAGCAGGTGCACCTTTACTGGTATCTAAAACATGTGTCGTGAGGCCAGCCATAAATTTCTCTATTAAATGTTATATAAAGTATGCTTTAATAATATAAACACTTTAATATTAGGTGATAATATGTCCAACAAAACTTTTATATTTTTATCTAAAAAAATTTCGAAGACGAAAATCATAGAACTTTTAAAAAGTATATATGAACATTCTCCATGGGTACCTGAAAGGCTTTTTTCTAATGACGTTAATGAAATTTTAAATAAAGAATATTTGCAACAAAAAATGAAATCAATAGTTGACAACGCAAGTAAAAAGGAAAAATTAGACTTAATAAAGTCCCATCCAGAGCTAGGAAACAAGCTGAAAAAGATAGATGAATTAACTGAATTCTCCAAGAAAGAACAAAAGTCTGCTGGGTTAGATCAATGTAATGAAGAAGAATTTGAAGTTTTAACTCAACTCAATAAGCAATACAGAAATGAATTTCAATTTCCATTTATCATTGCTGTTAAAGGTTTATCAAAAAATGATATAATAAATGAGATGAAAAAAAGAGTTCACAATAGTGAAGAAGAAGAATTTGAAACTGCAATGAAACAAATACATAAAATAGCAAGTTTAAGGATTAATGATTTGACTTTTTGACGAGCCAACTTAATTTTTTAAAGAATAATTATATTTGGAATGAAACATGTTAAAAACATTAAAAGATGAAAAAGGTGTTATAGCTATAGCAACAACTCCTTTTGATGAGAAAAACCAGATTGACTTTAATTCAGTTGATACGCTTGCTGATTATTACTTGGAAAGTGGTGTGTCAGGAGTGACAATCTTAGGTGTTATGGGTGAAGCTCATAAGCTTAATATAGATGAACAAAAATCACTTATAGAGCATTATATAAAAAGGCTACAAGATAAGGTGCCAGTTATTGTAGGAGTATCTAATCCTGGATTAGATAATTTGGAATTACTATCTAAATTTTCAATGCAAAAAGGGGCATCAGGTATTATGGTATCTGGAATGAATGGTTTGAAACATGATGATCAAATTGATTCATATTTTAATCAAGTTGTTGAACGTACTAGAGATATTCCGATTTGTCTTCAAGATTATCCGCCTACTACTAATGTCTATTTTTCTGAGAGCATAATAAATAAAATTTTAAAAGATCATCCTTCAATTGAAATGTTTAAACATGAAGAATGTCCAGGACATAACAAGTTAACAAGATTGATTCAATTTCGAGAAAAGAAGCTTAATAGAAAGTACAGTATATTTGTAGGCAATGGAGGTTTATATGTACCTCAGGAACTTCGAAGGGGTGCGGATGGTATAATGACTGGTTTCGCGTTTATAGAAATGTTAGTCAACGTCTACAATTTGTTTGTAAGTAACTCTAAGGAAAGTTCTGAAGATTTATTTGATATATTTTTACCTTTGATAAGGCATGAGCAGCAATTTGGCATAGGTTTAGCTTTAAGAAAATTTGTATTACAAAAAAGAGGTATTATAGAAACATCTAAAGTACGAGCACCTGGACCTCAACTTACAAATGAAGATATAATAGAAATGAATAACCTTCTAACAAGATTAGTGATAAGGCTTAAAAAGTCAGATTTTCCTTTACCAAGTGGAATTAATTAAATTATGAAAATACTTTTATATAACCCGAATACAAGTGAATCTATAACTAAAACCCTTTATGATACTGCTAAATTGGTGGTAAGTGAGGGAACATCATTAATTCCTATGACAGCTGAGAAGGGTTTCCCTTACATTTCCACTAAACCAGAAGCTCTTATTACCGGAACAACCGTTCTAGAGACTATAGCTAAATATAAATCTGAATATGACGCTGTAATTATAGCTGCTTTTGGAGATCCGGGGCTTATAGCTGCGCGGGAATTATTTAATATACCTATAATAGGACTTGGTGAAGCTGCAATGTTAAGTGCATGTTTGTTTGGAAAAAAATTCTCAATTATATCTTTTACTAATGCTATGTCTTCTTGGTACGAGGAAAGCGTTGAAGTCTTAGGTTTGCAACCCAGGTATGCTGGTTTTAGAGCCATTGAAGGTGTTGTGTTATCAATAGACCAAATTCAATCACTTCAAAAAGATGCCCTCATTAATTCTGCCAAAAAAGCGGTTGAAATTGATGGAGGGGATGTAATAATTTTTGCAGGAGCACCCCTTTCAGGGTTTAAAAAAATAGTTCAAGCAGAAATAAGTGTTCCAATTATTGATTGTGCTGAAGCTGCTGTAAAACAGGCAGAATTAGCAATTGCAATGAATAGTAAAATAAATAGTAGTAAAAAACTTCCTCCTAAAATTTCTACTGGTATCGAAAAAGAGTTATCCAACTACCTTTCTCATAAATCTTAAGAATGGGTAAAATATGAAAAGAAATTTTATTGGATATGGAGAAAACAAACCTAAGATTTCTTGGCCTAATAAAACTAATTTAGCTGTTTCTATTGTTGTTAACATAGAGGAAGGTGCAGAGCTTTCAGTTTCTTCAGGCGACAGTGAAAATGAATATGTTTATGAAAATAACAAAAAAAAAATTGAAAATGGTAATCAAGATTTATGCATGGAATCTCATTTTGAGTACGGCTTAAGATCCGGTATTTGGCGTATTTTTAATGTCCTAGATGAATATAAAATTAAAGCAACTTTTAGTTGTTGTTCTCAGGCGTTAGAAAAATCACCATGGTTAGTTAATGAAATCTTAAAAAGAGGACATGAGATTTCTGCTCATGGTGTTAAATGGATATCTCATGCAAACTTGAACGTAAATGAAGAAGAGAAAGTGATAGAAGAATGTTATTCCTCAATAAGCCGATTGTCAGGGAAACCTCCAATGGGGTGGCATACAAAATCTGCAACTTCTCCTAATACAAGAAATTTATTAATAAAGCATGGAGGTTTTTTATATGAATCTAATGCTTATAATGATGACTTACCTTATGTTTTAGAAATAAAAAGTAAAAATATTGTAATTATCCCTTATTCCTTTGATACAAATGACATGAGGTTTGAGGGGAATGGAGGATTTGTTCATGGAGCAGATTTTTTTAACTATTGCAAAGAAACATTTGATCAATTGCTTGAAGAAATTAAAGATGGTTCTATTAAAATGATGTCTATTGGACTGCATCCAAGAATTATTGGAAGGCCAGGGAGAATTGGTGGTTTAGCTAGAATCCTAGAGTATATTTCAGATCAAAAAAAATGTTGGATTACTAGACGTATTGAAATAGCTAAATTCTGTTTACAAGAAGATGTATTTAAACAAAATTGATTAATTATTTATCACTAGAATGCTTATTTTTTTTTCAAATTGACTCTTTATTTTTAGACGTGCCTAATGTTTTCATATTATTAATGAAAGGAAAATATAATGTTAAAACATACTCTAAAGAAAATGTTTTTGGTTATAGTGATGTCTGTTTTTACCATCAATGTGCATGCCGCAGATTGGACTATGGCATCTGGTTATCCAAAAAGTAATTTTCATACGCAAAATATAATGAAGTTTATTGATGAAGTAAAAGCTAATACTTCAGTTAATATAAACCTTAATGAAAATGATACTTTAATAAAAATTGATGCAATTAAAACTGCGTTGCAAAGAGGTCAAATTCCCATTGGTGAAATTAGATTAGGCATTTATGGTAACGAAGATCCAATGTATATTCTTGCTGGACTTCCATTTATTGCACCTGACTACTCTAGTGCGTGGCTTCTAAAAGATGTACAAATGGGGTATCTCCAGGAAAAGTTTGGAAAAAAGGGTCTTATGATCTTATATACTTCACCTTGGCCAGGACAAGGTTTTTATACAAAAACTCCAGTGAATAGTGTAGCAGATTTTAAAGGTAAAAAACTGAGAATTTACTTCTACTGCAACACAACAAATGGGTTCAATGTTAGGGTTTAATGCTACAATTTTACCTTTTGCAGAAATACCTCAAGCTTTTTCAACAGGTTTGATTGAAGCATTGTTTACAAGCCCACAAACTGGCATAGATATTCAAGCTTGGGACAATACAAAACATTTTACCTATGCAGGCGCAATTTTTAGTAAAAATGCAGTTGTAGTATCTAAGAAGGCATTTAATGCTTTATCAAAAGATGACCAAATGAATATCCTAGCAGCTGCTAAAAAAGCAGAAATAAGAGGTTGGGAAATGAGTGCAGAAACTACTAAGAAGCAGATTGATATACTAAAGAAAAATGGAATGTCAGCAAAAAATGCTCCTGATGAAGTTATCAGCAAAATGAAAAGTATTGGTCTTGAAATGATGAAAAGCTGGAGGTCAAAGGCTAGTCCTGAGGCTAACGCAGTTTTGGATCGTTATTTATCAATGAGATAAATTTTTATTTTAAGAAAAACTTAAAGAGAGATAGTTATGAGAAAAAAATTAGATAAATTATATTTATATAGTGGCTATCTCTCTGCTTTTTTTATGATGCTAATTGCGTTAACTATTGTAGCTCAAATTTTAGGACGTTTTGTTAATATTACAATAGATTCAACTGAAACAGCTGGATTTAGTTTGGCAGCACTTACTTTTTTTGGGCTGTCTTATACTTTCCATAATGGAGAACATATAAGAGTTACATTATTCACAAGGTTATTAGGAAAAAAGATAAGGAGATATCAAGAGCTGTTCTCTCTTTTATTTTGTATTGTAATCACTGCCTATCTTACTTATTGGTCTTGGGACTTCGTTTATTTTTCTTATATCTTTGAAGATATCAGCCCTGGCCTTCTAGCTATACCTTTTTGGATACCTAGAATATGTATGTCAATAGGAATAACAATCTTCCTAATAGCATTAATAGATGATTTTGTTACTGTTTTACAAAACAATCTTCCTTCATATGTTAAAAATGCAAACCCAATTTTAAAAGATAACACTTAAATATAGGAAAAAATATGGCTACTGGGTTATCAATATTACTATTTTTTCTACTGTTATTCTTATTATCTCTTGGGATATGGGTGGCCCCCGCATTAATAACATTGGGTTATATTTTATTAGAATTTTTTACACCGGCTCCTGTAGGATCTTTACTCGCAAGTACACTTTGGGATGCTAGTTGGAATTGGGCATTAACAGCTCTACCATTATTTATTTGGATGGGTGAAATATTATTTAGAACACGTCTTTCTTCAGAAATGTTTAAAGGACTTGCTCCTATGTTATCAAATTTGCCCGGTGGTTTGATTCACGTTAATGTTGTTGGGTGTGGTATAATGGCTGCTGTGGCTGGATCTAGCGCAGTCACTTGTGCAACTATTGGAAGAATGAGCATTCCAGAATTAAAAAAAAGAAACTATGATGAGACATTAAGCATAGGTTCATTAGCCGGTTCAGGTACCTTAGGCCTACTAATACCTCCATCAATAATGTTAATAGTTTATGGTGTTTTGGCTCAAGTATCAATATCAAGATTGTTTATAGCGGGTGTACTTCCTGGGATAATGATAATAGGTATATTTATGTCATACATAATTATTAGAGCTAAATTAAATCCAAGTTTGGCACCTAAACAGGGTGTTAAGTACACATTTATAGAAAAAATCAAAGCTGCTAGAAACTTACTGCCTGTAGTTGGATTAATATTTCTTGTTCTAGGATCGATTTACGGTGGTTATGCAACTCCTACAGAAGCCGCGACAATAGGTGTTATAGGAGCTCTTTTATTAGCTTGGTCTTCTAAGTCTTTAAGTCTTAAGAGTTTTGTTGACAGTTTAATGGGTGCTGTAAAAACATCTTGCATGATTAATTTTATAATAGTTGGAGCAGCCTTTTTATCTCTTGCAATGGGTTATACTGGTATACCTAAACAATTAGGACAAATTGTAAATGATTATCAACTGTCCCAATTATCATTGCTAGCTATATTAACATTACTTTATATATTTTTAGGCTGTTTTCTTGAGGGTACATCAATGATGGTGTTAACTGCTTCAGTAGTTTTGCCTATGGTTCAGACAGCTGGTATAGATTTAATTTGGTTTGGTATATTTACGGTTATTGTAGTTGAAATGGCTCAAATCACACCACCCGTTGGCTTTAACTTGTTTGTGCTTCAGGGCATGACTGGAAGAGATATTTTGAAAATAACAAAGGCCGCATTACCATTCTTCTTTTTAATGTTATTAAGTATTGTTATCCTTGTAATATTTCCACAAATTGTAACTGCTCCAGTCAATTTTATGATTAGATAAATAAAGAATAAGGACATTAATAAATGAGATTAGCTATAGATATAGGAGGAACTTTTACAGATTTAGTTTTAGAACATGGTAATGAATTGCTTACTAAAAAAGTGCTGACTTCAATATCTGAACCTGAATTAGCTGTAATAGAAGGCGTGTCAGAATTATTAGAAGAAAATAATATTAAAGCTTCTGACATTAAAATGATAATTCATGGGACAACTTTGGCTACAAATGCAGTTATTGAAAGAAAAGGTGCTAAAACCTGTTTTATAACAACATCAGGTTTTAGAGATGTTTTAGATATTGGTTATGAAAGTAGGTTTGATCAATATGACATTCTGATAGATAAAACAATGTCCCTTGTTCCAAGAAAGCATAGGTATGTAATAGATGAAAGAACAGACGTTAATGGTTCAATAATTACGTCAATTGATAAGGGGCAATTTTACAATTTAATTACTAAAATTAAGAATGAAAAATTTGAAAGTATTGCTGTTGGCTTTTTACATTCTTATGCCAATCCAGAAAATGAGAAAATTTTAAAAACTTTTTTAACTAACGAATTACCAGATGTTGAAGTAAGTGTTTCATCTGATGTTTGCCCTGAGATAAGAGAGTATGAACGATTTACGACTACAGTTGTGAATGCATATATAAAACCATTAATGTCTAATTATTTGAAAAAATTAGATCAAAAACTTCTCAATTCTGGATTTAATTGTCCACTTCTTTTAATGACGTCAGGAGGCACTTTAACAAACATATCCAGTGCGTGTAATAACCCAGTAAGGTTAGTAGAGTCAGGTCCTGCAGGAGGTGCAATTTTAGCAACCTCAATTGCAGAAGATATGAATTTAAGTAAGGTAATATCGTTTGATATGGGCGGAACAACAGCAAAAATCACAATAATTGAAAATAAAAAAGCAATTAAGGCACGAGAATTTGAAGTAGATAGAAAGGCCAGGTTTAAAAAGGGTAGTGGCTATCCTCTTAGAATACCAGTGATAGAAATGGTTGAAATTGGTGCAGGTGGTGGATCAATAGCAAGAGTTAACAAACTAGAGCAAATTATTACAGGTCCTGATAGTGCTGGTTCTTTTCCTGGTCCAGCTTGTTATTCAAATGGTGGCTCAATGCCAACTATTACTGATGCAGACCTTGTCATAGGTAAAATTAATCCTGATAACTTTGCAGGAGGAAAAATTAAATTATCTAAACAACTTGCGGATAAAGCAATTACTGAAAATATTGTAAAATTTGTTAACATTGATACTAATATTGCTGCTTTAGCAATATCTGAGATTGTTGATGAAACTATGTCAAATGCAGCCAGAGTTCATACAGTTGAACAAGGACACGAAACTTCAAATAGAACATTAATAGCATTTGGAGGAGCCGCTCCTCTTCATATTGCTAGAGTTGCAGAAAAACTAAGAGTTTCCAATGTAATTATACCCACAAATGCTAGTGTGGGATCAGCTGTAGGTTTCTTAAAAGCACCTGTGGGCTATGAAGTTGTTAAGAGCTTAAGGATGCTTCTTAATAGATTTGAGACTGACAAGGTAAATGATTTGTTAGAAAAAATGAAAAATGAAGCTCAAAGTATCATTCAATCTGAAACAGGTTCTATCAAATTTGTTGAAGAGAGGTTTGCTTTTATGAGATATGCTGGACAAGGACATGAGATCAAAGTCCAAGTTGATAATAATTTATTAACACAGTCTGATATAAGCAAAATAAAAACATCATTTGAAAAAAAATATGAGAATTTATATTCAAGAATACTTCCAAATGCTGATATAGAAATATTAACATGGTCTTTATCGCTATCAATCAAAAATGAAAAATTAAATTCTTTTCAGAAACTTAATTCTTATAAAAAAATAAAAGAACAATCTTTAGTTGATATAGTTGATTATGACAGTAGTAAAAAAATTAAAGTGCCTTATTTTGAAAGAGCTTCTTTAAAGCCTGGTGATATTATTGAGGGTCACTGCATTATTTCAGAAGAACAAACAACAATAGTTGTATCAAATAAATTCAATACAAAAGTTTTATCTAATAATTTTTTACAAATGGAATATACAAATGATGAGTGACAAGAATATTACAGAGGATAAAAAAAATATTCAAAATCAAGTAATGTGGAACCGACTTCTTTCAGTTGTTGAAGAACAAGGTCAAACTCTCATTAGAACTGCTTTTAGCCCAATTGTTAGAGAATGTGGAGATATCTCTGCAGGTATTTTTGACTTAGATGGAAGGATGATGGCTCAAGCTGTAACTGGAACACCTGGCCATGTCAATTCAATGGCAGAATCAGTAAAACACTTTATTAATCATTTTCCATTAAATACTATGAGTGAAGGCGATATTTTTATTACAAATGATCCATGGATGGGTACAGGGCATTTAAATGACTTCGTCATAACAACACCTTGTTTTAAAAATAATAAAATAGTTGGTCTTTTTTCATGTACTTCACATCTTACTGATATAGGTGGGTTAGGTGTTGGCCCAGATGCCACGGATGTTCACATGGAAGGTTTATATATTCCAATGTTAAAATTGGCTGATAAAGGAGTTATGAATAAAACTCTTCTTGAATTAATAAGACAAAATACAAGGCAACCAGTTGAAACTGAAGGCGATGTATATTCATTAGCTGCATGTAATGATATTGGTTGTAAAAGATTAGTAGAAATGATGAATGATTTTAATATTAATGATTTAAAAGATTTGTCAGATTTTATTTATAATAAATCTCTGAAAGCAGTGGAAAACGAAATACAAAAAATACCAAATGGCGAATATAAAAATTCTATGATGATAGATGGCTTCGAAAATGATATTAAGTTAGAAGCTACACTTATTGTTAAAGAAAAAACCATATCGGTAGATTTTTCTGGAACATCTGAAAAATCAAAATTTGGTATAAATGTGCCTTTATCATACACTAAAGCCTATACATGTTTTGGATTAAGCTGTTTGTTAAGTGCAGAAATACCTAATAACGCAGGATCTTTGTTTCCTTTTGAAATTGATGCCCCATTAGGATCAATTTTAAACGCACCTTATCCTTCAGCAGTTTGTGCAAGGCATATTATTGGACAAATGCTTCCTGATGTAGTTTTTGGCTGTCTAGAAAAAGCAATACCAAATAAAGTGCCAGCCGAAGGGGCATCTTGTCTGTGGAATATTACCTTCAGGGGTAAAACTGATAGAGGTGCTAATAATAACTCTTTATTTGCAGTAACTGCAGTAGTTAATGGCGGAACAGGTGCTAGGCCAAGTAAAGATGGTTTGTCTGCAACAGCTTACCCTTCAGGTGTAAAAGGGACGCCTGTAGAAATTAATGAGGCTGTGGCTCCATTATTATTTTTAAAGAAAGAATATAATCCAGGTAGTGGTGGTAAAGGAAAATATAATGGAGGTGATGGGGCAAGTAATTGAAATTAAATCAGCTATTAATGAAGATATGGATCTTCTTGCATCTTTTGACAGAATTAAATTCCCTGCTAGAGGGAGAATGAATGGAGAAAACGGAAAAGCAGGGCATGTGTCAATTAAAAATAAAGGTAAATTAAATGGTAAGGGCACACAAGTCATTAAAGCAGGCGACATAATAGAAATTTTCACTCCTGGTGGAGCTGGGCTTGGTGATTATTCTGAAAGAAATGAAGATTTAATTAAAATAGATAAAGAAAATGAGTTGCTCTAATTAATTTTTTTTAAATTTTAAGGCGATTACTTCTTGTTAAAGGCTTTGTAAATTTTTTAATTTTAAGACCTTGTTTTGAAAGATTTTCAACAAGTGCAGCAGCAGCTGTTACACCTTCAATTATAGGAATATTAAATCTATCACTAAATATTTTTGTTAAATTTAAAATTCCAGGGCTAGTTATTATAATTGCCTCTGGATTATCCTCAACGATTGTTCTATTTACCTCATTTTCTAATTTTTTTATATTAGACTTAGACATTGTTTCCATATCCAATATGGGCACTTCTATAGATCTCAATGAAACACATTTATGATCTAGATCATATTTAATCAAATTATTCTTTATAGCTTCGTGAGATACAGATAAGTTTGTGATAATTGAAAACTTATTAGCAATAATATTAGCAGTATAAAAAGCAGCCTCGCCAATGCCTATTACAGGTTTAGACGTAATTTTTCTAACAATATCTATTCCAATGTCTTCGAAGCACGCTAAAATGAAGGCATCTGATGAATTATTATTTTCTATTTCTTTAACAAGTTTTGAAACATTTGTAGTTTCGAGGTAATAACTATAATAATCTTCAACAATAGACTCCTCATCATATAAACTGTTGAACTTTTATCTATTACACTAGATACGCAGTGTTTAAGTTTTTTATTTGATTGTACTGTTGCGTACGGGTTGATAATACAAATTTCAATACCCAAGGAGACTAACTCTACTTATTTACTATGTTAGGTTTATTAAATATAGTAATCGGTGGTGGATCCTTCTTGTATTTTTTTATCTCAACCAATGTAGAGTGCGCTGAAGGACCTTGGGAAAGTGAAGACGTTCCAATATCTTCAGTTAAGACATTTGGGTTACCATGAATGCAAAAGCTTCCGTCATCCACTGGATTGTACCATGCACCTACAGGTAAAAAAACAATACCAGGCATCACTTCTGAACTTCTTACTACACCAGCAAGGCATTTACCTCTTTTATTAAAAATTTCAACTATGTCACCATCTTTTAGATTTCGGAAATCTGCGTCTTTAGGATTAATTTTTACAGGTTCTCTTCCATTAATCTTAAATTTTTGACTTTCTGATCCATTGTCGAGTTGGCTGTGTAATCTATTGTGAGGTTGACCAGAAATGAGCTGAAGAGAGAATTGTTTTGTAAGTGCTGATCCTAACCATTCATCTTGTTCTAACCATGCTGGGTGTCCAGGGCAGTCTTTATAATTAAAATCAGCTACAGTTTGAGAAAATATTTCAATTTTTCCTGATGGTGTTGCAATTCGGTTCTTCACTGGATCTTTCCTAAAATCTTCTAGCAAAATAGTTTGCTTTTTAGGAGATAATACCTCTTGAAACCCATTTTTCCAAAATTTGTCAAAATCAGGTAAGTTGAAATTAGCATCTTTAGCGCTCTGTATAGATACTTCCCATAGATGTCTCAGCCATTGGTCTTCATTACGTTCTTCAGTAAATTTTTTGTTAATATTTAGCTTTGTAGAGATAGCAGAAAAAATATCATAATCAGATTTTGATTCACCTACCGGCTCAATTATTTTATGCATTGGAGATATTGTTTGATCCCAGTGCCTGACACCTATATCATTTCGCTCTAAGGAAGTAGTTGCGGGTAATACTATATCTGCATGTCTTGCTAAGCTGTTCCACCAAATCTCATTAACTATAATACTATCTGGTTGCTTGAACGCTTTAACTAGTTTTTTTAAGTTCATCTGATGATGAAAGGGGTTTCCTCCAGCCCAATAAACTAGCTTAATATCGGGGTACTTAAGTTCTTTACCATTATAAGCTAAAGTTTTACCTGGATTAAGAAGCATATCTGAAATTCGTGCAACTGGTATAAAATCACTTACTGGATTTTTAAATTGTTCTAAAGCTGGCCATTTGTGGTAATTAACAGGGTTTCCTATACCATTTTCAGCGCTGTAACCTAGTCCAAAACCTCCACCAGGAAGACCTATTTGCCCCAACATGCATGCCAAAACAGAAATCATCCAATGGGATTGCTCTCCATATTGTTGTCTCTGCAAGGCCCAAGCACCAGTTATCATAGTCCTGTTCTTAGACATTTGTTTGGCTAAATCATATATAATGTCACTTGGAATGCCTGTTACTTTGGAAGCCCACAATGGAGTTTTTGCTTTTCCATCTGAAATCCCTTTTAAGTAATCATAAAAAACATCATACCCAGTACAATATTTTTTTATAAAATCTCTATCTATTAAACTTTCACTTTCAAGTATAAAAGCTATACCAAGCATCAAAGCTGTATCTGTTCCAGGTCTAATTTTAATCCAGTCAGCATTACTAATGGTATCAGCCTCCATTTCCATAGGGCTAATATTAATAAATTTTATACCTTTTCTTGCACAATCTTTGATAAATTGTTTAGTTGTATGCTTGCCAACACCTCCAGATGTGACTTGTGAGTTTTTTAGAGGTAAGCCTCCAAACATAACTATTAATTCTGAATTGTCTTTTATATTATTCCAGTCTGTATGAGTATCAAGAAATTTTCTGTATGATAAACCTATTACATGAGGCATGATTGTCTCGCTTGCAGCATAAGAATAGGTGTTGACTGATTTAGTATACCCACCGTAACAGTTGAAAAACCTATGAAGTTGGCTTTGTGCATGATGAAACCTACCTGCTGAACCCCAACCATAAGAACCTGCAAAAAATGCTTTGTTTTTATGTTTCTTTTTAATTCTGTTCAGCTCAAAGGAAACTATATCGATAGCTTCTTCCCATGAAACTGCGACAAAATCATCAGATCCACGTTTTTCTCTGGAACGTTTGCCTGTAATAGCCATTTTGCCGTTAGCTAATTCTTTTCTAATTTCTCTGAGATAGCCTTTACGAATATGAGGAACTTTAACTCTTAACTCATCATCTATAGAATCTATAATTCCTTTTGCAATATTAGATGGATCTCTATCTTGTCCGTAAGGCTTCATGCCAACAATTTTACCATCCTCAACCTCGGCATAGTAGCTTCCCCAATGAAAAGCGGTAGGTTTTTTTGTTCTATTTGGCATTTTGACCTCTATCAAATATCAGGATAAATCTAATTACAGATTTAGTAAATTATATTTTCGTCTAGAAATTTAGAAACATGAATTGCATTCCTATTTAAGCCATCTTTAATTTGACATCTACATGATGTCCCATCGGCAATAATAGTGACATTTTTATCAGTATTTTGAATTGCAGGGAAAAGTTTTTCATCGGCCATTTTCATAGAAATGTCAAATGTGTCTTTACCATATCCAAATGCACCTGCCATGCCACAACAACTAGTTTCTATAGTCTCAACTTCTAAACCTTCAATTTTTTTTAATAAACTTTCGATTGGCTTTACTACGTCAAATGCTTTTTGATGACAGTGACCATGTAATAATACCTTTTGATTTAATTTCTTAAACTTTAACTTTTTACAATTTTTTTCTAGTAACTCTTCAAAAGTGTATGAATTATTTTGTAATAACTTCATATCTTTATCTTTTATAAGTGCAGGAATCTCATCTCTAAAAGATAGAATACATGAGGGTTCTAAGCCAACAACTTCAATTCCTTTTTGCAAATAAGGTAAAAAAGTATTTAAAATTTTTGTTGCTTCAATTTTAGCATTTTCAATCAAGCCGTTGCTTAAATAGGTTCTTCCACAACATAATGTTTTATTATCTTCTGAATTTGGAATAAAGGGAAAATATCCAGCTGATTTTAAAACTTTTATTGCAGATCTAATATTTTCTGGCTCATAATAACGATTAAAAGTATCAACAAATAATATAATTGGAGTTTGATCATTAATTTTTTCAATTGAGTTTGGTAATTCGCTATTTCTAAAAAAGTCATTACGCCATTCTGGCAAGGGTCTTTGTGCAGTAAAACCAAAAAGTAATTCACTAATTTTTGCAGCGCCAGGAATTTTATCTCTTAGATTGAAAAGTTTAGAAAAGTTAGATGCAAACGCAGCATACTTAGGTAAGTAGGCTATTAATTTGCTATTTATATCAAGACCATATTTATTTGCGTGTAGGTTTGAAATTTCTATTTTCATTTTTGACATATCTACGCCTGTTGGACATTCGCGTTTACAAGCTTTACAAGAAACACATAACTTCATTGTTTCTGTCATTTCTTTACTTGTAAGTGCGTTTTTACCCAATTGTCCTGAAAGGGCTAATCGAAGTGAATTAGCTCTTCCTCTGGTTGAATCTTTCTCGTCTTTTGTAACTCTGAAAGAGGGACACATAACTCCGCCATCTAGCTTTCTGCATGACCCATTATTGTTACACATTTCAATTGCGCCTTGGAGACCACCAGCATTGCCAGGCCATTGAGACCAATCTAAAATAGTATTAATATTTTTTGCGTTATATGAAGGGGCATACCTAAAGTAATCTCTAGCGTCCATTTTAGGTGCATTTAATATTTTGCCGGGGTTAAAAATATTATCTGGATCAAAAGCTTGTTTAATAGTTTCGAAAATATTAATCATTTTTTTTCCAAACATTACTTCATTAAACTCAGAACGTGCTATTCCATCACCGTGCTCTCCTGAATAAGAACCTTTAAACTTTTTTACCAATTTACTAGTTTCATCAGCAATATTTCGCATTTTTGAAACATCCGTTTGAAGTTTCATGTTTAAAACAGGTCTTACATGAAGACATCCAACAGAGGCATGAGCATACCAAGTTCCTTTGGTGTCATATTTGTCAAATATTTGATTTAATCCATCAGTATACTCAGCTAGATCTTTAAGCTCAACAGCACAATCTTCTATGAAAGAAACTGGCTTTGCCTCATTCTTCATAGACATCATGATGTTCAACCCTGATTTTCTCATTTCAGTTACTTTTGCTTGTAAAGCATTGTCAATAACATCAATGACTCCTCCAATTTTTTTGTTACCTTTCCATGAATATCCTAAATCACCCATTAATTGATGAAGTTTTTTCAATCTATGTTGATTCACACTCATGTCTTCCTCTGCGAATTCAACCAAAAGTAAAGATTTAGGGTTGCCTTTTACGACTGCTTCAACTGTAGGTTGAAATATATCAATCTTTCTTGCAAGACTAAGCATCGTATCGTCAACAAGTTCCACTGCTATTGGATCTAATGGTACGATATGTTGTGCAGCATCCATTGCCTCATAGAATGATGGGAAGTGACATATACCCATAATTTTTTGAGAAGGAAGAGGTGATAATTTAAGAGTGATTGCTGAGGAATACACCAGAGTACCCTCTGATCCGACTAGTAAGTGTGATAAATTTATACCATCTCCTTTTTTACCGTTTGGTCTGGAGGCCATTGCATCTGGTAAAAGTGAATCAATATTATATCCGCCAACTCTTCGAAGTACTTTAGGAAATTTTGTTAATATTTCATCTTTATTCTCTAGAGCTAGATTTAAAAGGTTATTTATAATTTGTGGAGCAAGTTCTTTGCTCGAAGCTATCTCTTTATCTTTAATATTCCCAAATTTATACGTTGAGCCATCACTTAATATTCCTTCTATTTCAAGAACATTGTCTCTCATCATTCCATATCTAATTGAGCGTCCACCACAACTATTGTTACCTGTCATTCCACCAATTGTTGCTCTGCTGGAAGTTGAAACATCTACAGGAAACCATAATCCAAATGGTTTTAAAAATCTGTTTAATTCATCAAGTACTATTCCAGGCTCGACAATGCATGTCATTTTTTCTTTGTTAAAATCTAATATTTTATTTAAAAATTTTGAATTATCTATAACTATTGCTTCATTAACTGTCTGACCACATTGAGAAGTTCCTCCTCCTCTAGCTAAAAGTGGAACTTTGGCTTCTCTTGCATAATTAATAGTATCTATCAAATCTGATTTATTTTTTGGTATTAAAACACCATACGGCATCATTTGATAAATAGATGCATCTGTTGAGTATCTGCCTCTAGTAAAATTGTCGTAATAAACTTCTGCTGTTGTTTCATACTTCAATTTTTTTAGTAATTGCTGTGAACTACCATCTGGCATAGAAACCTCTGTCTTTGAATTAAAATTCAATATGGAAAATTTATTATTTAAAGTGTATGTATAAAGTAATTTATAAATAGTTTATTTTCAATGACAGATATTAAGTAAATAAGGAAATTTTTTAATATGAATAAAAAATATATGCCTGGAAAACATTTTTTACAATTACCTGGACCTTCAAATGTGCCTGATAGAATTTTACGTGCTATGGATTATCCTACTATAGATCATCGTGGACCAGATTTCCCTAATTTGGCCAATGCCTGCCTTGATGGAATGAAAACGATTTTTAAAACAAATTCAGATGTAATAATTTTTCCAGCATCTGGAACAGGTGCATGGGAGGCGGCACTAGTAAATACCATTAATGAGGGTGATTTAGTTCTTATGGTTGAAACTGGGCACTTTGCTACTTTATGGAAGAAAATGGCTGATAAACTTGGTATCAATACAGAGTTTTTAGAGACTGACTGGAGAAGGGGTGTTGAACCCGAAAAATTATTGGATAGATTAAAAAAAGATGCTGAAGGAAAAATCAAGGCTGTATGCGTAGTCCATAATGAAACATCTACAGGTAGTACTTCAAGAATAAAAGAAGTAAGAAATGTAATGAATTTAGCTAACCATGAAGCTTTATTAATGGTTGATACAATTTCGGGATTAGCTTCTATGGATTATAAACATGACGATTGGGGAGTTGATGTTACTATTTCGGGCTCCCAAAAAGGCTTGATGCTACCCCCTGGCTTATCATTTAATGCAATATCAGAAAAAGCTATTCTTATCTCAAAAAAATCTGGTATGCAAAGATCCTATTGGGATTGGCAAGAACAAATAGAGGCTAATAAGTCAGGTTCTTTTCCATATACTCCTGCTACCAATCTTTTATATGGTTTAAAAGAAGCAATAAACATGCTTCACGAAGAGGGTTTAGATAATGTTTTTAAGCGACATGATAGACACGCAAAAGCAACAAGGGCAGCTGTTCAAGCTTGGGGTTTGGAGGTTCTTTGCCAAGAAGAAATGGATTACTCTAATGTCTTAACTGCTGTTAAATTACCAGATGGACATAATGCAGATCAATTAAGGAAAATTATATTAGAAAATTTTAACATGTCACTTGGAAACGGTTTGTCTAAGCTTGCTGGTAAAGTTTTTAGAATTGGTCATTTAGGTGACTTTAATGATCTAATGCTAATGGGAACATTAACAGGTATAGAAATGGGATTGTCTTTAGCTGGTGTACCTCATCAAAAGGGAGGTGCAGCAAGGGCCTCTGAGTTTTTAATCAGTGCATAGTTAAATATTATTTTTTATTGTTGTTTGACAATGTATTGATATATTATCGAGATGCATTAATTATTTGTAAGGGGAAGATTATGTATTTTCCCAGATATAGCTACTTGGTTACCAAACTATATTATGGGTGATGTGAAATGAGTAAAATGAAGTTTTTTCAAGAGTTGATTAATTCACTCTTTGATAAACCTATAAAAAGTAATTCATTCAATATTTTCCAAGATAAAAGTAAATCTATAACCACAAAAGATTATATCGAAAACGTAGCTTCAGCAAAAGGAGAGGTTTCTGCCTTAGGTTACGCTGAATTGCTAATGAAACATTGTGAAGAATTAAATGATAAAGAGTTGTTGAACTTTTTTAAGTTAATTAGGGATAATTTTGAAATAACTTCTGATGAATTATCTAATGCTATAGAAAAATATCAACTTGAAAAAAACTCTGAAAACCTAGTTCAATTGATGAAAGTTGCAGAACCTAAGCGACGTGAAATTTTCAGAAGATGCAACGGCATATCAAGGGGGACTATAAGGTTAGTTAACCTTAGAAAAAGGTTATTAGGTATTATAAGTAAACACCCAGAACTTAAAGCTGTAGATTATGATCTCGTTTATTTGTTTAAAAATTGGTTTAATAGGGGGTTCCTTATTTTAAGGCCTATAAATTGGGAAACACCAGCTCATATATTAGAAAAAATTATAGCTTATGAAGCTGTTCATGAGATTAATTCATGGGATGAATTAAGATCACGTTTAGCTCCTAAAGATAGACGATGCTTTGCATTTTTTCATCCTGCAATGCAAGATGAACCGATCATATTTGTTGAAGTTGCACTTATGAAAGAGGTGCCTTCTAAAATTCAAGATGTCCTTCAGGAGAAAAGAAATGTCTTTGAACCAGAAGAAACAACTGTGGCAGTTTTTTATTCTATCTCTAACTGTCAAAAAGGATTAGCAGGTATTTCTTTTGGTAATTTTTTAATTAAGCAAGTTGCCAATGATTTAAATCTAGAGTTTAAAAATCTCAAGAAATTTGTAACTCTATCTCCAGTACCTGGATTAAGAAAATGGATTAGTGATAAACACCCAAAATTTGCAAAGAGTTTAGAAAGATTAAAGCGACCTGAACAATTTTTGAAAGTTCATGACAATATGATGGAGTATGTTGGTAAGTATTTTTTGAGCACTGAAAGAACTGATAAAATGCCAAACGATCCAGTTGCAAGGTTTCATCTAGGTAATGGAGCATCCTTAGAGCAAATTAATTATTTAGGTGACTTATCTTCCAATGGGATAAATTTATCTGCCGGTTTAATGGTAAATTATCTTTATGATCTTGATAAAGTAGAAAAAAACCATGAATTATATACATCAGAAAAAAAAATAAATATTTCAAAAAATGCTAAAAAGGTATTATTAAAGTATACGAAAGAAACTCTCTAATTTATGTTTAAAAGGAAAAAAATGACTATTTTTAAATACTTTCTTGTTTTTTTATCCATCTCTTTGTTTTCTAGTAACGTTTTGGCTAAAGAAACAAAATATAGTTGTAAACCTCAAAGTGCAGCTGCAGTAAGGTCCAATGGTATTCAAGTTTTTAAAATTTCTGGTAAAGAAAAACCTGTTGAAATAACCATCAAAGATGGAGAAGGTCTGAACTCGGGACTTTTTATGGTAAATAATTCAAAATATGAAATTTTAGATTTAGGTACTGGCAAGGCATATGCTTTTGATAAGAATGAACCGTGGACACATATTCAAGATATATTTTTTCTAGATAATGATAACTTGTCATTCATTTTAGCTGCGAATGCATCTATTACGAGATACATTTGTGAAGAAAAAACAAAATAAAGCTGCATTTAAAATTTAGGCCTAAAATGTTTAAACGTTCTCAATTAATGAAATTTTGTACATCTATTTTTACATCTTTGGGAATGGATGATGAAAAAGCTAATGATACATCAGATATTTTGATAGAGGCTGATATGATGGGGCACTCTACTCATGGTGTTAGACTACTTCCATTATATATAAAAGATATTGAAATGGGTAATATGAAAATCTCTGGTACAGAGGATGTCTTAAAAGATCTTGGTAGCTCTGTAACTCTGGATGGCAAACAATTGCCAGGTATATGGTTAACAAAAAAATCTTTAAAACTTGCATCAGATAGAGCAAAAAATCATGGTACAGCTACGGTTCTTATTAGAAATAGTCACCATAATGGAGCTTTAGCTGCGTATATGTTACCAATTGTTAAGAAAGGTTTGGTTGGAATAATTAAAAGCTCTGTTCCTTCAACTGCAACAGTTGCTCCATACGGTGGAACAAAAGCTTTACTCTCGCCAAATCCCATGGCCTTGGCTTACCCTACAAATAATAATCCTGTAATTATTGATATTAGCGCATCTATTACTACTAATAATATGATAGCTGACAAAATTTCAAAAAATGAATTGTTTGATTTTAATTGTTTATTAACTTCCGATGGAACACCAACTAATGACCCTTTTGAAGTGCAAAATAAAAACGGAACTGTTATGCCAGTAGGTGGTCTTGAGTATGGGCATAAGGGTTTTGGTTTAGCACTTGGCATAGAAGCATTATCTCAAGGTTTATCAGGTTCCGGGAGAAGTAAAAAACCCAAATCAATGAATCTTTCAACTTTTGTTCAAGTTATTGACCCGGAAGCATTTTCTGGTTTAGAGGCCTTCAAAGAAGAAATGACTTTTCTTTCTCAACAATGTCTAAATAACGAACCTATTGATAAGAACAATAGAGTTCGAATGCCTGGAGAAAAAGCTTTGTTGAGGAGAAATGAATCTATTAAGAATGGTATATCATATAATCAAGAAGTTCTAAATACCTTAGAAAATCTTTCTGAAAAATTTAAAATAAATTTGTAAATAAACTGACTTATCTGCCCCGCCACTCACTCACTTCCCCTAGTATATCTATGAGTGTTGATAATTTCTCTTCGCCATAACGTTTTTGAATAGCATTATATATCAATTCTACATCTGGTGCTATTTTATTAAGTATCTCTTTACCTGCGCTGGTTAAGCTTAAGTTAACTCGTCTTCCATCTTTAGCATCGACAAATCGTGAAATATATTGGTCTTTTTCAAGCTTACCTATAATTCTTGAGAGACTTGGAGCTAATATGCAAGCGTCAAAAGCGACTTGCCCTGCATCAGAGTCTCCCTTTTCACCTAACACCCTTAATACTCTCCATTGTTGTTCAGTGAAGCCATGTTTAGCTAAAACAGGTCTAAATGAGAGCATCATTGCTTCCCTAGCTCTTAACATGGCTATAGGTAGTGATTTACTGGTATCAGGATAAGTTTTGTTAACTTCTTTATTCATTTAAAAGCCCCCACTTTTTCTCGCACATTAAAGAAAAGATTTAATTAATAAAGGTTATAAAACTTAACATATTAAATATTAGCATGTTTTAAATAAATTTTTAATATATTCAACACTAAAGTGACTAATTTTTTGATCAAATAAGAATAATGGATAGACTAAATCATATTATATGATTTGTATTTAATAATTGAAGTTAGATAATTTTTAATATGAAATAATAAAATATAAACATTGTTAAAAAATAAAATTAAGGTCTTAAATCATGAAAAATATTGCAAAAGATAAAATTTTAAATAATGAGCTTTGTCTTGGAGTTGGCTTAAGGCAAACCAGAACAGTAGATATAGGTAAAATCATGGCTACTTGTGATTATGACTGGTTATTTATTGATATGGAGCATAATAGCATGGATATTGACATTGCTTCACAAATTTCTGTTGCCGCTCAGGATGCAGGAATAACTCCTATCGTCAGGGTTCCAGATTTTGCTCATCATCATGCTACAAGAGTACTTGATTGTGGTGCAATGGGAATAGTTTTTCCTCATGTTGAAAATGCAGATATTACTAAAAAACTTGTATCCTTTTGTTTATTTCCTCCTAAAGGTCACCGTTCTATGACAGGTTCTTTGCCTCAATTAAATTTTAAATCAATGCCAATTTCAGAAGTCGCAACTACTATTAATGACAATATGCTTATTGTTGTAATGTTGGAGAGTCCTGAAGCTATTGAAAATGTTGATGAAATAGCGGCAGTTTCAGGTGTTGACGTAATACTGATAGGCACGAACGATTTATGCATGGAAATGGGGATTCCAGGAGAATATTCGAATCCTAAAATAAAAGAAGCTTATACGAAGGTTATTAAAGCTTGTGAAAAATACAATAAAACTCCTGGAATGGGAGGTGTTTATGACGAAGAGTTAATGTCTGAATATATTGGAATGGGAATGAAATTCATATTGTCTGGATCTGATCTCTCATTTATGATGAATTCAGCAAAACAAAGATCTCAAAATTTAAGATCTTTTCTTAAAAGTAACAAATGATTATATCTGGAGTTTAAATAATGAGTAACGTAGCTTTGTTCGACCCTATTACTATTAAATCTAAAGTATTTAGAAATAGGATAGTTTTGTCGCCTATGTGTCAATATAAAGCTGTTGATGGATTGGTAAGTGATTGGCACTTCCAACATTATTCAAGATTTGCTTTTTCAGGACTTGGTGCTGCCTTTATTGAAGCAACCGGTGTTTCTTCTGAAGGAAGAATTGGTCATGGTTGCACTGGGATATGGAGTGACGAACATGTCCAAGGCTTGTCCAAAATTGTCAAAGTTTTTAAAGAGTATAATTGTGTAAGTGGGATTCAATTAGCACATGCTGGAAGGAAAGCTAGTTTTTTAAGGCCTTGGGATGGAGCCTCACCTATTACAAAAGAAGCTTCTGACGAACCTGCATGGCAAACAATTGGCCCAAGTGCAATCCCAATAAATGATAGCTCACCAATACCTAAAGAAATGACAATTGAAGATATTAAAAAAGTAAAAAGTGATTTTAAAAAAGCAGCCCAAAGGGCAGATAAGGCTGGATTTGAAATAATAGAAATTCATGGGGCGCATGGATATTTGTTGCATTCTTTTTTCTCACCCATCTCTAATAAAAGAAATGACAAGTATGGAGGTAGTTTTGAAAATAGAACAAGGTTTGCATTAGAAACCGTTGCTGAAATCAAATCAGTTTGGCCTGAAAATAAACCTATATTTTTTAGGATTTCGTCTGTGGATGCACCGGGAGAAGGTGCTACCATTGAAGATAACGTCAAATTTGCTAAAGCACTCAAACTTGCAGGTGTAGATGTTATAGATTGTTCTTCAGGAGGTATAACTGGTTCACCTATATTGAATAAATCAAAAATTATTCCAGGGTTCCAAGTTCCTTATTCTGAGAAAATTAAAAATGAAGCAGAGATAAGTTCTATGGCAGTTGGAGCCATTATAAATCCAGATCAGGCTAATGATATTATATTAAATAAAAGAGCAGATTTTGTTGCTTTAGGTCGAGAATTACTTGCTGATACTCAATGGGTGTATAAAGCAGCCACCTTTTTTAATTTAGAAAATGCCAAATCATTTCTTCCAGATAGTTATTCGTTTTACTTATCAAGAAGAGATGACTTTTTAGATAGATCGGCAAAACCTGCTTAGAAAAAAATTAACTTGTTTTAAGCTCATAAAAGTCAACTGGCTTTAATAGTTTATTTTCTTGAGACTCTAGAGCTCCTAATTTAGCGCTTTCTTGAGTGTAATTAATCCAGTCTGGGTCTGACCACATAGCAGCTCTTTTAGTTTCTCTATCACCGGCATTTTTATAAACCCAAATATGAGTGTATTCATTTGGATTTCCTGTTTCAGTAGTGGCAAAAAGTAAAGGATTTCCCAAATGTTTTGACTGGGCTGGTTTTCCTAAATCACTGTATAATTTAAGATGTGACTTTATAGTTCCTGGTTTGCATCTATATGTTCTAACGTCTAAAAGCATGACATTTCCTTATAATAATTAAAATATTTAAATATTAACTTTATTGTATAAGAATGTAAAAAGATATTAGATATTAGAAACATAAGGTAAAAATATGAATATTGGAGAAAAAATTAACACAACAGAAAGGTTAGTTATTGATTCTTCGAGGGTTAGTCGTTATTTAGGTTATCCAAGGAAAGTTCCAATTTGGAAAATAAGCTTTAAATTACCAAAAAATTGTTATCTTTTTCGAACCAAAGACAATTCTGATATAGCATTAGAAATAGAAAGTATGGAAGGTTTTGCAATTATTCCTTCCCTTTCTAAAGAGGAATCTATTAGACGTTTGAAAACATTAATCCCCTCAGCTGATTTAAAGGGTGAGATAAATAGAGTATGAAAAAAATTTATGTTGATGCAGATGCTTGTCCTGTAAAAGAAGAAATAATAAGAGTTGCTAATCGTCACAAATTGAATGTTTTAATGGTGTGCAATGGAGGTATAAGGCCTTTTAAAAGTGACTTAGTAAAGCTTATTATTGTTTCAGAAGGCTCAGACGAAGCTGACAAGTGGATATATGACCAAGTAAGTAAAGATGATATAGTTATAACGGCTGATATTCCTTTAGCAGCTAAGTGCATCGCTAAAGAAGCTGTCGTATTAAAGCACGATGGTAATTTTTTAACTGAAAATAATATTGGTAATGTATTAGCTACAAGGGACTTAATGTCAGATTTACGATCATCCGATCCTTTTTTAAAAGGGAAAAACAAGCCTTATTCTAAAGCAGATAGAAGTAAATTTTTAACTTCGTTAGAAAATTTAATTTGATTATATTATTGTGGTTACAAATATTTATTCCATAAAATTTTATATATTTTTGGGTGATATTACTTTTTATTTGCAAAACTATAAAATTTAGCATATACGAGAGTTAATTATCTAAGCCTGTAAAGGCAGTCAGTTTTCTGACTAATACGATCGACTTCCTTGGTCATTTAATGTTCAATCTAGTCTGGCGTGTTTTGATTGAACAACTACGCTTATGAAAATAAGTTAATAACAAGGAGCAAAGAATGCCTAACGGTACAGTAAAATGGTTTAATCCAAATAAAGGTTTTGGCTTTATAGAGCCAGAAGGTGGATCTCAAGATGTTTTCGTTCATATATCTGCAGTGGAAGCTGCTGGTATGAATACATTAAATGACGGAGCGAAAGTAAGTTTTGAGCTTGAAACTGGTAAAAATGGAAAAGTAGCTGCAGTTAATCTTCAGTCTGTTTAAACTGTTTTAAAATAATATTTAATAAAAGGGCCATTGGCCCTTTTTTTTATTTTAAAATTATTTAAAAGAAGACTAAATTAAGAATAATATTTTTCTATAAAGTAATATATTGGAAGTGGAGGTAGTGATTATGAAAACACTAAAATTAACTGAAGAATATATGGAAAAAAGGGTTTCTAGATTTTTAAATTTAGAACCATTGCCAATACAAATAGATAAAAATATTCCTCAAGCAGGTAAAGATATTGTTTATGCCAGACAGTTACTTTCTGTGATTGGTTTAGATCCATCAGAAGGTAAAACGCCAATTAATTCTGGTGCGCCTATTACTGGGGCTGGAGGAATTACAATAACTTTAGCTAGATGTCCTGTTGGTCAAGGCCCAGGATTACATAACCATTTGTCAACTTTTGAAACTTTTACAGTTTTAGAAGGAGAATTTTTAATCAAGTGGAATGATGATGGTTCAGAAGAGTTAAAAATCCAAAAATATGACACTATTTCAATACCGCCTGGTGTTTGTAGATCATTTACTAACGTTGGTAAAGAAGAGGGTCTTTTGCAAGTAATTATATCTGGTGGTGTTCATGATATGAACGATATTGCTTTTACGCCATATGCTGCAAAAGAAATGAACGACATAGAACCAAATTTGTCTAAGAAGTTTGAAAATATTGGTTTTAAATTTGATGCTGGTGTATGAATTATTTAACTAAGGATTTAAAAAATATTAATTAATTTTATTTTGTTTTTATTCGAGTAATTATAATTCCTGCTAATATAATTAAGAATGCACCTAAGATGGTATTATCATCAGGTATTTCGTCATAAATAAAAAAACCCCAAAATGCTGCTAATAATACTGTTAAATATACAAAAGGAGCTGCAAAAGACGCGTTTATAACTTTCAATGCCTCTATAAAAAAGAAATGACCAATTGTTGCTAATGAACCCAAACAGAACATTAGAGCAAGTTGATTGAAATTAGGTGTTTCCCAATAAAAGAAAATAAAGGGTAAAGATAAAACGCTTCCACTGACGGCTGTAAATAAAAGTGTTGTTTGATTACTGTCTGAAGTATTTAGGAATTTTGTAAAAATTGTAAAAAAAGCAAAGCACGTAGCAGCTAAAAAAGGGAAAATTACTGCATAATTAAAAACATTACTATTAGGTTTACTTATAATAATGGCTCCAATTAGTCCCACTATTACTATAATAACTTGAGTGAGTGTTATTTTTTCTTTTAATATAAAAAAAGCAAGTATTGTCGTTATTACTGGGCCTATCATATAAATCGCAATATTTTCAGCAAATGGCAAATAAGCTAGGCCTGAAAACATAAAACATGTGGTTATAAGAAGTAGTGCTCCTCTTAAGACCTGTAATAATGGAAATTCACTTTTTAAATGCTTGCCTGTCTTCTTATTAAAGATAATTAATAATAATATTAATTGTGAGCTATATCTTGCAAACACAACTTGAAATGGATTGAAGCTCTGTCCCAGTTCTTTAGCGGTTAATTCCATTATTGAGAAAAATAGATAAGTACTTATTAGTAATAAGGTTCCAATAAGAGAATTGGATAGATTTAAATCTAAAAGTTTTTTTACTACACTAATCATTGCTTAACATATTAATCAATCTTCTATAATGCAATTTAAAAATTCAAATCATACCTTATCAAATAAAAAGGACGAAGGATGGGGGTCCTTCGTCCTTTGTTTATCAGATGACATAATAGCTACCTTTGGGGAGGAATATGAGCTTTATGTTATGTCACCATCTTTATTAATATTCGAGGGAGGAATTACGAATATTAATTGTTAAATCTTTAAGCGGCTTCTTTGTCTTCTACTTTATTGTCTTGCTTAACAGTCTTTGTTAGACCTAAGCTACCTGCTGGGAAGTCTACAACGTCAGTTACGTTAAAGAAGTCACCATTTAATACTTGCTGTCTTGTGAAACCAATATCAGCTAATGTACGGTCATCTAAGCTTATTAAAGCTTGTCTAGTTCTTGATACTGCAATCTTGTCAAAAACAGTTGAGATAAATTGATTGGCTCTTGCTAAAAATGTATTTTCCATCGTCTTTTCACTTTTCTTTATAAAATTAAGAAGGATTATCCCTTCGTTGTTAATTATATACGAAATAAAAATGACAAAGAGAATATAGCAAAATGGAAAATGATTATTTCCAAAATAGAATGATTAAACATATTTAAAACATAATTACGACTAATTAGGAAACAATGTGGCTATGATTAGGAAGGAATAGTTTAGAAGTGAATGATATTAGCAATATTGATAATATTAAAATATATCCTTAATACATTTTATGTACTTGATTAATATTTGTCGATATTTAATATTTTAAATATATATTTTTAAGGAGTATGTGATTTGTCAAAAGCTTTTTTGTTGTGGTGGATACAGGTAGTTACTGTGTCATTTGCTGCAATCTTAATTTTTACTTATGGATGGTTTGAAAAGCTATATGATGCTGATCAAACTAAGATTAGTTTTATAATAATAGTAATTTTCATTGGAACATCAATATCAACAGGTTTCTTAAGTTTTAAGTCAAGCGTTGAATATAATAAATTAAGTAATTATATATGGTTTGCTTCAGAAACAATGGTTACTCTTGGTTTAATTGGAACAGTTGCAGGGTTTTTGTTAATGTTAAGTTCTGCTTTTGATAACTTAGATGTTAGTAATGTAGAAAATGTCCAAAAAGTAATATCTAATATGGCGTTGGGAATGAGTACGGCTTTATGTACTACTCTTGCAGGTTTAGTTGGTAGTGTATTAACTAAAATTCAAATGGTTATTCTAGAGAATAATTCTAATTATGAGTGATCCTAGATACAGATCTTCTTTTGGATTTATAGATCTATTATTCAATATGCTGATAGGTTTTGTATTCTTGTTTATGTTAGCTTTTTTGTTAATAAATCCAGTAGCTAAAAAAGAAACAATAAAGCCTAAAGCAGAGTACTTTATAGAATTGGAGTGGGATGGTGAAAAGCCATATGATCTAGATGTTTGGGTTAAAGACAATATGGGCCATATAGTAAGTTTCAGAAGGCCGGATGACGCATTAATCCATTTAGAAAGAGATGATTTAGGTACTGTAAATGATACTTATGTGGATCAAAATGGTAAAACAGTTTACTTAAAAGAAAATAGAGAGGTTGTCGCTATAAGAACACCAGAGGCTAGATCATATTTAGTTACAATTCATTTTTATAATGCAAGAAAATTTCCAGCACCCCTTACGCATGCTACAGTAAGGTTATTAAAAGTTAACCCTTATAAAGAAGAATACACAAAAAAATTATTTTTTAGTGAAGAAGGCCAAGAGCTCCCAGCATTTAAATTTAGAGTTGATTATAATGGTATTGTACACGTTGATCCAACGAACGAGCTTATAATTGATGGTGAAGTAATAAGAAAAAAGAGTGGTGTGTAATGTTAGATTTTTCAATCAGCACAGGACAATTAATGTTGATTTGGTCGTTTGCGGGGGCTATTTGTTGTTTGCCATTTTTTACAAAGAATGTTTGGCAAAGGTTTTTTACAGTACCTATTATATTTATTGCGATATGGCTTAGTTTTTATACAAATCACGAGTTTATAGGCCGTCCTATGTATGACAGGCCTCCAGAACAATTTGTGTATGAACATCACGCAGTCATTTATGATAAAGGTGAGAGATTAATTGTACTTTGGGCTGTAAAAGACGGTATTAATAAGCTTTTTAAATTCCCTCATACAGAACAAAATGAAGAAGCTTTAGATCAAGCTAAAAGAAATGCTGAAAGATCAGGTGTCCCTCAAATGGGTGAAATTGTTAAAGAAGATCCAGTTGAAAAAAGATCAAGAAATAACGAATTTACTTTGAAAACTTATCGGTTTCCATTTCAGAAGATGATGCCTAAGTAAAATATTTAAATTTTAAACTTTTGTTCTATATACTTACTCAAAATTGGTTGAATCGAATTTGACATCTCTGAAAAAGAATCCTCCCACAAATTTTTTGAATTCCCAACATCATGTCCTGTAAGAAGTAGTGTGCCGAAGGGTCCTACTTGGTCAATAAACTGAATTAATTTTTCTGTGACAGTTTTTTTGTTCCCAACAATAATTAAGTTCTTTGCTTTTGTTATGGCTTCTGGAAGTTCTTTGTTTAGATTAATATCTTTTCCTAAAGTGCCAGAAGCTAGCTTTGAAACAGTATTTAAATAAAGAAAATAATGAGAAAAAACCCCTTTGGGGTTATCTAATATCTCTTTTGCTTCTGAGTCTGAAGAAGTGATAAGCACGCTTCTCCCAACACGCCATTTACGATAGGAAGGTTTTTTTCCTACTTTATTTGCAGCTTCTTGATAAGTAGGCCAGTGAGTTGCAATATCATTTGCATCAACAAAGTTTCCTGAAATTGGTATCCATCCTTTTTCTCCAGCTAATTTAGCAGTCATTGAATTAGGATTTTTTAAAGATACTGCAATTTCTGGATGAGGAGTTTGAAATGGTTTAACAAATTTTCCAATACCTAATTGACTGACAACATTTTTGTTAAGAGAAATGTCTAGAAATTCACCCTTATAATTATAATCTTTCTCATCACTCCAAAATTTTAAAATTGCCTCTATAGATTCAATCATGGTAATGGCACGTGTGCGACCATCCATATTGTCAAAAAGTTCCCAGTCACTAACTAGACCACCAGCACCAACTCCAAGTATAACTCTGCCTTTAGATAGATGATCAAGTAAACTTACTTGACCTGCGACTACTGCTGGGTGTTGTTGTGGTAAAGAAATAACACCTGTTCCAAATTTTATATTTGTGGTCTCTGATATCAACGAGGCATTAAATATCAGAGGAGAGGTTACTGGCTCTGCAGTTGAGCTATAATGTTCACCCATCCATGCTTCAGTGAAATGCAATTTATCAGCTAAAATAACAAGCTGTCTGTCTTCTTCATAAGAAACGCTTACATCCTTGTCTGCTGGATGCAACGGCATCATAAATAATCCAAGATTTAACATTTATTTACAGTTTTTCCAAAATAAGTTCGTTTTAATTTTTTCTTATATTATAAAAGCTTAAACTTTATTATTTTATATGTAATTATAAAAAAATTAAAAATCTAATACTACAGAGCCAGTTGTAAGTCTTCTTTCTAAAAGAGATTGAGCTTTTTTGATATCATCTATTCTTATAACGTGATCAATATTAATTTTAATGTCTTTATTGATTATCATATCAAAAAACATATCTGCATTTTTTTGCATTTCATCACTATTTTTGATGTATGTATTTAACCCACCAGTTGCAATTGATCCTGAAAAAGATCTTAATGTATTTATATTTATAGGTTCAATTGGTCCTGATGAAACGCCAAATGTCACTATTCTTCCTTTTGGAGCAAGGCATTTTATACCTTTTAAAAAAGTATCCTTCCCAACAGAGTCGTAAATAACATCTACACCTATATCTTTTGTTATTTCCATAACTTTTTCATAAAAATTATCCTTTAAATAATTAATCGTGAAGTCACAGCCATTTTTCTTTGCAATTTTTTCTTTTTCTTCAGTACTAACTGTTCCAATAACATTTGCTCCAATCTTTTTGGCCCATTGGCATAGGATTTGGCCAACACCACCTGCGACAGCATGTATAAGTAGAGTATTATTTTTTTTTAGTTTGTATGAATGATGTAATAAATATTGGGATGTTAGTCCTTGAAGAGTTGCAGCGGCGGCAATCTTAAGATCAACTTCATTTTTTAATTTTATAAGTTTATTTTCATTTAAATTCATCATTTGTGAAAAAGAACCGAGGTTCATGCAGTGAGTGACTTTGTCACCAATTTTAAATTTTGTAACATTACTTCCTAATTTTTTGATTTTTCCAGAAGCCTCCATGCCCATTATAGTAGGCAGGTTTTTTAAGGCGTAAGTTCCATTTCTTTGATTTATATCTATAAAATTCAAACCAGCATAAGAGTGCTCAATCAATACTTCATTTGCACTAGGTTCTTTGATGTCTATTTCTTCTAATTTTAGGGCATCAACAGATCCCTGTTCATATATTTTAACTACTTTAGTCTTCATCTTTTTACTCACTAAATTATAAAAGGAAATTTTTTAATATTTCTTTTCCACCTTCACTACCAAATGATTCAGGGTGATATTGGATTCCATATATTGGATAAGAATTATGCGATATTGCCATAATTTCATTTTGTGATGTTATATCTTTAAATTTAGGTAAAATATTTTCAAAGTCTGTATCATGCGAAACTCCATTTATAGTAAAGCAATCAGGAAGTGATTTTACGTCAACTATTAATGAATGATATCTCATTATTTCAATGTTTTGAGGAATATTATTATGTATTCCTTGTTTGTCATGGCATAGATACGATACTTTACCATGCATTGGTTTTTTAGCATGAATAATTTTACCGCCATAAGCATTGACAATGCCTTGCATACCAAGACAAATTCCTAATATTGGGGTAAGCGGACCTTTTTCTAAAATTACATCCTCACATATACCAAAATATTTTTTTTGTTCAGGAGATCCTGGGCCAGGTGATATAATTATTTTATCTGGGTTAATCTGGTTAATATCAATTATTGTTAATTCATCATTTCTTTTTACAATGACTTCATTATCAAGCTTATTTAAGTACTTATTAAGGATTTCACCACACAATTGATATAAATTAAAGGTAAATGAATCATAATTATCTATAATTAAAACCTTCATTTTATTTTTTATTCTCAAAAGATTTAAGAACTGTTTTCATTGCTTCTAACTTTCTTTCTATTTCTTGATATTCTTTATCGGGGTCTGAATCGTATACATTTCCTCCACAAGTTTGTGCATAAGCTTCTTCACCTTTAATAAATAATGATCTTATAGGTATTGCAAACGTACAATCTCCATTAAAGCCAAATTGACCAATAGCTCCTCCATATGGCCCTCTACCATCTTCTTCAATTTCATTTATTATTTTCATTGCTTCAATTTTAGGAGCTCCTGATAGGGTGCCTGCAGGAAAGTTTGATGCTAGTGCTGAAAACATATCTTCATTTTCATTAATTATGCCTGCAATTTCAGATGAAATATGTTGAACATGCGAGTATTTTTTTATATCCATTAAATTTCTTACTTTAACGGTTCCAAATTTTGCAACTCTCCCTAAATCATTTCTATGTAAATCAACTAGCATGTTATGTTCTGCTATTTCTTTACTATCATTAAGCAACTCCCTAGCTAATTTCAAATCCTCTTCTTTATTTGAGCCTCTCTTAGTTGTTCCAGCTAGAGGAAATGTTTCCATTTCACCATTTTTTAGTCTAAATAATAGTTCAGGTGAGGCGCCAATAATGACTTGATCGTCAAATTTCATAAAATACATATGTGGAGAAGGGTTAAGGGAGCGTAATTTAGAATAAATTTCTGTTAAATTTCCTTTAATTCTATAATGACTTTTAAAGCCAACCTCACATTGAAAAATCAAGCCATTTTTTATATCTTCTTTAATTTTTAATACTGCTTTTCTATGATCTTCTTTTGTCATAGAATTTTTGATGAATTTACAATCTACATTCTTATTGAATTTATTATTTTGTTTCAGTATATCCTTGAGAATTTCAATTTTGTTATCTTCATAATAATAATAAAATACTTCTCCAGTCATTTGATCAAAAATTAAGCCATCAAGGTACACACCAAATTTAAATGATTCAAAATTATTATTTTTTGTAATATTCAAATTATCTTCAAAAAAATTAATACTATCGTACCCGATAAAGCCAACTAATCCGCCTGCATATTTTCTTGATATTATGTTCTGTGGTATGATTTTTCGTAATTCATAATAAGCATTGTCACAAATATATTTTTCAATTTTACCATTACTCGTATCCTCAATTATTAATTGATTTTTTTGTTCAGAATAAACAAGATATTTTGGATTAAAGCCAACAATATGATAACGAGAAATGTTACTTTCTTCACCTAACGATTCAAATAAAAAACAATTTTTAAAATTTTGTTCTATTTTAATAAATAGCTGAAAAAAGTCATACTCATCTCCAATTTTAACATACTTAGGTTTTCCTTGGATTATTATTTTCTTTGGTTTTTTATTAATCATTTAAATCAATTTTATTTGTTTTAAGTATTTGGATAACTTCACTATTAACTTTAAAAATATCTTCGTTTTCTAATGCACTAGCGCCTCTTGTAACTGTAGCTATTCCAACATTTAAAATTTCTGATATTTCTCTTTGTTTTTTTCCTTTAAGTAGTAATTGAAATATTTTTATACGATTTTCTAACTCTTTTATTTCTTTGTTTGTGAAGAGAGCTTTTAAAAGAAGGTTCATAATTTCAGGCTTGCTGGTTTCAGATAATAATTTTATTAAAAATGTTGCTTTCATGTACTAGTACGTTTTCATTTTAGTTAAAAGTATGTATAAAATAAAAATTTTAAAATTTATACTGCTTTTAAGTTTCCGGCAGAAACTTTACCGTTCTGACCATCTTCAAGTTCGTATTGAATTTTTTGATCAGGTTCAAGTGTTGTCATGCCTGCTGCTTGAACCGCACTGATGTGAACAAACACGTCTTTATCTCCACCCTCAGGTTCAATAAAACCATAGCCTTTGGTTGGGTTGAACCATTTAACTGTTCCTGTGGCCATTTTTCTTCCTTTTCTTTTCTTAAATAATAAGAGCATCTTATAGCTACAAATTACTTTATTAAATAATTATTGTTAAGGCAAGTTTCAAATTACACTATCTTATTAGTTAATAATCAGCTTCTTGTGCTTTAATTATTGAACTTACAGCAGTATTATAGGGAGTTTCAACATTATGTTCTTTTCCTAAAGTTACTACCATACCATTAATAGCATCAATTTCTGAAAGTCTCTGAGCTTCAACGTCTTGAAGCATTGAAGGTTTTGAATTAAGCAATTTTTTACCAAATTCCGTTATGTAATCAACTGTATCGTCAAATGTAAAGTTTACTTTTCTAAGATCACCCATCTTTCTTGCTTCAAGAGCACAACCTTTGGCAATATTGAACATATCTTCATTTTCCATGACTTGACCTAGCGTCTTTTTAAAAATAGAGCATGAACCACTCCAAGCAACATTACATACAAATTTTTCCCAAATTAATTGTTCAATATCTTCAAATGACTTTGCGTTAAATCCAGCATCACACCAAACTTGAACTAAATTTTCTAATCTTTGTGTAATGCCTCCATTCATTTCACCTATCCTAATCATACTCATGTTATTGTGATGTGCATGTCCAGGACCAATCATAGAAGCTCCAAATCCTTGAGCGACGCCAAGGAGTATATTGTCCGTAGGCATAAAAGATGCTATTCTTTCTCCAGCACCTAATCCATTTTGAATAGTTAAAATTATAGAATCTTTGGATACAATTTTGCTAAGTTTTGAAGCAACTGGCCCAACTCCAGCTGCTTTTGTTGCAATAATGAATAGCTCGTATCCTTTAGCATCATTAATATCTTTAGAAACTTTTATGTTTTTGACAGTTTTGTCACCGCTAAAGCCCGACACTCTTAGGCCATTAGTATTTATTGCCTTGATATGGTCTTCCCAAAGATCAATTGCTAAAACGTCGTTATTGCTTTGTGCAAGAAAAGACGCATAAATAGATCCCATTGCACCAGCTCCAATTACAGCTATTTTCATAGTTAATATCTCCACTATTATTTAATAAAAGTTCCATTATTTAATTCATACATTGCTTGCTTAATTTCTTCGTTTGTGTTCATAACAATTGGACCATGCCATGCAACTGGTTCCTGAATAGGGTTACCCGAAACAAGTAAAAACCTTACCCCTTTGTTGCCAGATAAAAGCTTTATTTGATTTCCTGTGTCAAAAGTAATTAAAGTCTTGTTTCCACTCATGTCTCTAATTGTATACTCTTCATTGTTAATAGTTTTTTCTATCTTTATTCCTTTTGGTTTTGAAGAATAGTCAAATTTAGCATTACCTTCAAAAACATAGGCAAAGCAATTATTATAAGTAGGAATTTCAAAACTCTTTATTCTATTAGGTGGTACATAAATATCAAAATACTGCGGATTTGAAGCAATTCCTTTTATCAACCCCTTATAACCTTTATAATCACCTATTACTATTTTAATGATTGTCCCATCGTCATCTTCTATAACACTTATTTCTTCAGATTTGACATCTTGGTAGTTGGGGTTTGTCATCTTTAGATTTGAGGGAAGATTAGCCCATAATTGAAACCCATGCATCTCTCCTTTATCATTACCCTTTGGCATTTCCTGATGTAAAATACCTGAACCTGCTGTCATCCATTGGACATCTCCATCATTAAGGTTTCCAGAATTACCTAAACTATCCTTGTGCTCTACGGAACCTTTTAAGATATAAGTTATAGTTTCAATGCCTCTATGAGGATGCCATGGAAAACCTTTTAAATAGTCATTGGGATTTTCATTTCGGAAATCATCTAACAGTAAGAAAGGATCAAACTGACTTGTGTTTCCAAACCCAAAAGCTCTATCTAACCGAACACCAGCTCCCTCAATTACAGGTGAAGACGTTTTGTTTTCTAAAATAGGCCTAATACTCATTATAATTTTTACATCTACAAGAATAATATTTATTAATCATTTTTTTAACCAATTAACTTATAGTAAGTATATTCTTATCAAATATTTAGTAAAAAGGAATTAAAACTTGATAGAAGAAGCATTATCAAATTTAAGATTAATTAATGAATTAGAAGTCTTAATACCAATTGCTCTTTTGGCTGTAATACTTGTAGCTATTTCGAAATCAGGCTTTGGTGGTGCTTTAGGATCTCTTGGATTGCCAGTTATGGTTTTAGTTTTTCCTCCAAAGTTAGCTATAGCAATATTACTTCCTTTATACTTAATTACAGATGTTTTTGTAGCTTTTACATGGAGAAAATTTCCAGTCTTTAAAATTTTAAAGTTAATGGTTTTAGGAGGTTTAATAGGTCAAATTTTAGGATGGCTTTGTTTTGAATATCTTGATGATAGTTATATTTTAATTTTAATTGGTCTATTAGCATTAACAACTTCTATTAGATATTTTAAAGATATTTTTATTAAAGACTCATTTTGTCATGAAAACAAAAAAAATATTAGAACTCTCTTATACTAGAGCAATTGGTTGGTGTGGTTTTTCTGGTTTTTCAAGTTTTGTTGCTTTAACGGGGGGTATTCCAGCTCAAATTTTTCTTTTACCACTTGGTCTAGAAAGACAGTTATTTGTTGGGACTATGAGTTTTTATTTTTTGATTATAAATTTAGCAAAACTTCCTTTTTTCTTTAATTTAGAAGTTTTTAGCCATACCAGTATTTTATTAAGTTTTATTGTTTTGCCAATATTACCACTTGGTATATATTTGGGTAAGTTCTTGAATAAAAAACTATCTGATAAATTATTTTATCATATAAGCCACTTTGCTTTGTTTTTGTGTGGTATTAATTTAATAAGTAAACAAATTTTATAGGGGTTATCAATGGAAAGTGATATTTTTAAAAAAGGTATAGCAAAAAGAAGAAAAGTACTTGGTGATGAATATGTTGATAAAGCTTTAGCTTCTGCTGACGAACTAGGAGCTGATATGCAAAAACTAGTTACTGAATATGCATGGGGTGAAGTTTGGAACAAAGAAAACTTATCTGACAGAGACAGATCACTTGTTAACCTAGGCATGATAGCTGCCCTAAATAGATCTCATGAATTTAAATTACATGTTAGAGGTGCCTTAAATAATGGTTTATCAAAATTACAAATAAGGGATGTTGTATTACAAATTACTATATATTGTGGCGCCCCTGCAGGATTAGAGTCTCTTAGATTAATTAGGGAAGTATTTAAAGAAGTTGATGCAGAAAAATAGTAATTAAATCCTTTAAATTAAGGTTTAAAATATATGTAATAACTAATTTTTAGTGGATAATCATGGACCATAAATTTGATAAAAATGATTTAAGTGAAGTTGAATATTCTTCATTTGATAATAATTTCAAAAGTTTATACGGTCTCACAACTGTTGTTGAAGATGCAATCAAGTTAACCATTAAGAAAAAAAATAGACAGGGTTTAAAAAAATTAATTGAACCCCTCCATCCCGCTGATCAAGCTGATATGATTGAAAGGCTTTCTGGTGAAAACTTAAATCTTTTTTTAAACTTATTAGGGAAAGCTCTTGACCCAGAAGTATTAGTTTATTTAGATCATAACGTTCAAGAAAAAGTCATTGACTTTATTGGGACCAGGGCTTTAGCAAAAGCTATACCTGAATTGCATTCAGACGACGCTATTGAAATTCTTCAAGAACTAGAGGAAAAAGATAGAAAAGTTGTTATAAAGCAACTTCCTAAAGCTGATAGAATTTTAGTTGAAGAAGCTCTTTCATTTCCAGAATCCTCTGCTGGTAGGTTAATGCAAAGAGAATTCTTAGCTTTTCCAATTAATTGGACGGTTGGTCAAACTATTGACCATATGAGAACTAAACCTCAGGATGAAGAAGAAAACTTTTATTCAATATATATTGTAGACCCTGCTCAGAGACTTCTAGGTGTTATTTCTCTTTCAAAGTTATTGTCAGCTAGTAGACCAATTAGACTAAATGACCTAATGCAAACAAATCCAAGAAGTGTAAATGTTGATACAGATCAAGAAGAGGTGGCGCTATTATTTCAGCAATATGGTTTAGTAAATATGCCTGTAACAGATGTAGCAAATAGACTGCTGGGTGTAATACTCGTAGATGATATAGTAGATGTGATTAATGAAGAGGTTGAAGAAGATCTTCAAGGTTTAGCTGGAGTAAGTGATTTTTCTATAAGATCTTCGTTTTTAGAAACCGTTAAAGGAAGGTTTTCTTGGCTTATTTTAAATATGTTCACTGCTATTTTGGCTTCATCAGTTATAGGATTATTTCAAGATGAAATAGAAAAACTAGTTGCTTTAGCTGTATTGATGCCAATTGTTGCATCTATGGGTGGAAATGCTGGAACTCAAACTGTAACCGTAGCAGTAAGAGCGTTAGCTACTAGGCAGTTAAATTACACTAATTTGCAAAAATTTGTTTTTAAAGAGACATGGGTCGGTCTGGTTAATGGTGTTATATTTGCTTTTTTGTCAGTGTTATTAGCATATTTATGGTTTGGCGATAAACAGATTGCATTTATTATGGGTTTGGCAATGATAGCAAATCTGTTATTTGCAGGAATTTTGGGTACTTTAATTCCATTAACATTAGAAAAGTTTAAAATAGACCCTGCAATTTCGAGTTCTGTATTTTTGACTACTGCAACGGATGTCATAGGTTTTTTTACCTTTTTAGGTTTGTCCGCATTGGTAATTTTATAGATTTGGACCGATTTCATTGACATATCATTTAAAAAAAATTGCAGTTGGAATAGAGAGTATTGAGAGACTTCGTGTAAGACAGAAAATGCTTACTGATGCTTATGGAAAAATAATACATACAACTAGAAATATGCCAAAACAAAAGGACCAATTAATTAAGACAGGTTCAATTTTTTGGATTATTAAAAGAAATGTTTTGGTTAGACAAAAAATATTAGACATAATTTCTGTTATCAGAGACGATGGGACTAAAGGTTGTGAAATTGAGTTAGATATAGATTTAGTGCGAGTTATCCCAACACCAATGAAACCTTTCCAAGGTTGGAGATATTATATGGCTGATGACATCCCGCCAGATTTAAATTTAAGTAACGAAGATAATGAAGATTTACCTGAAAAAATTAATTCTGAGTTAATTAAATTAGGTTTATATTAACAACAAAATTGTAAATTCGTATTTGAATTATTATTTATAAAGAAACAGATAACACTGTATTAACTTGTCAATTATTATCTTAATACTTTATGGTATTAAACTTTTTGAATACGAAATTTGTTAGAAAGAGAATAAATGATTTCTAAAATATTTAATAGTAAGCTGATTACTTCTGGAATACGAAAATTGTTAGGAACAGAAAATGTGATTTCTAAGATATTTAATCGTAAGCTGATTAGCTTTTATTTTGGTGTTTTTAGTAAGTCTAATATCTTATAAATATCTTGTATCAACTAAACCACAAGCAGAACCTTTGAAAGTGAAAGAAAAAACTTTCTATGTAAATGTAGTTAAAGCTAAGAAATCAGATCATTTTCCTACTTCTGATGCATTTGGAAAAATTGTCTCTTCACGAACAGGTGAGCTTCGATTTGGAGTTCTGGAAAAATTGAATATATCCCAGATGCTTTCTTAAATGGTTCTTATGTAAAGAATGGACAAGTTTTGGCAAAGCTTGACCAAAAACGTTACCTTCTTGAAATTAAAAGGCTGAATGTAGAAACTGAAGAATTAGGTAAACAGTTAGATATTCGTAAAGGGCAAGTTAAAAGATATAAATCAATGTTAACAAGAAAAGTTATATCTCAAAATAAATATGATAATGAATTAATACTTCTTTCAAAAAATAATTCTGATTATATCAGATCTAAAACAATTTTAGAAAAAGCAAAAGAAGATTTATCTGACACTGTTTTAAAGGCTAAATTTAATGGAAGATTATTTAATGTAAAAATTAATAAAGGTCAGTTTATTTCTAGTAATGAAAAAATAGCTGATATTTTTTCTATTGATGATTTAGAAGTTGAATTTGTTGTTCCTGCTAAAGTCTATTCAGAATGCAAAAAATTTAATAGGTAAGTCAATTGAAGTAATTTGGGAAGGTGGAACAGATTCTCTAAAAAAAATTACGGCAGTTATTGAAAGAACTGATGGTAAAACTAACGAAGAAGAGGGTGGTGGAAAATTATTTGCTAAAATAAACCAAAACCTTAATCAAAATGATTATATCCCTGTAGGAACATTTGTTCGTATAAAATATCCTCAAGGAGATTTTAAAGGATTGTTCAAATTTCCTGAGACTTCTTTATATGGTGATAAAGTTTATATAGTTGAAAATAAAATTGCCAAAGAAAAACAAGTTTCTCTTAAATATAAAGGTTCTGGATTTGTATTAGTTAAAGGAAATTTTACTGATGATGATTTAATAATTTCTACACGAATACCAACTAATCTAGATAATAAAAAAGTTTCGGTATTAAACTAATTAAAAAAGAAAATAAACTTTAAGGTAGAATTTTAGATGCAATTTAAAGAGTCAGGTTTTTTAAAATTTTTTGTAGAGCATAGAACTTCTGCTAATATTATCATGATTTTGATGATTGTAATTGGACTTTTATCAATTGGAAGGCTTAATAAGCAGTTTTTTCCAGATTTTGATGTTGAAGTGGTTGCGGTCACCATAGATTGGCCAGGAGCAACTGCTGAAGAGATTGATCAAAATATTGTTCAGTTATTGGAACCTGAGCTAAGACCTATTTCTGGAGTAAAAGAAGGTTTCTTCAAAATCTGTTGAAGGTTTCGGCATACCCAAATTGAGTTTAACTTTGGTTATGATATACAAAAAGGAAGAACAGATATTGAAACGGCTGTTTCTAGGATAAACTTTCCTGAAAAAGCAAATAAACCTAAAATAATTGTTGGTGAGTTTTTTGATACAGTTACTAGAATTGTATTATCTGGAGATATTGCGTTATCTCAATTGAGAGAAAAATCGAAAAAGTTAAAAGAAGAACTTCTAAATTCTGGAGTAGATAAAGTTGATATTCAGGGCCTCCCTAAGGAAGAAATTTTAATTGAGATTTCTCAGTTTGAAGCAGCAAGGTTAAAGTTATCATTCACTCAAATAGCAAATTTAATTAAAGTTGAAACTCAAGACGTATCTGGAGGTAGTTTTGCAGACGGATCGCTTAGAGTTAGGACTGTCGGAGAGAAAAGACTAGTTGAAACTTTTAAAAAATTAGAGTTAAAGAACTTTAGTTCAGGTGGAAGGATTACACTTGAAGACATAGCACAGATAAAATCAAGTGTTGAAAAAGGTAGTGTTTTAAAATTTGTAGATGGTAACCCTGCTGTTGAATTATGGGTAAGAAGAAGTAAGACAAGCGATGCCCTTCAAGTTTCTGAAAATGTTGAGAAGGTAATTGCCAATGCAAAAAACATTATTGGAAATGATATTAAAGTTGAGACATATAATACAGCAGCAAATCTTAATTGAAGAAAGAATTTCTTTATTAGTCAAAAATGGGTTAAGCGGCCTTTGTATTGTTTTAGCTGTCCTATTTCTATTTCTTAGTCGTAACACAGCCATTTGGGTGGCCCTAGGAATTCCGATAGCCTTTTTAGCAACTTTTGGTGTTATGTTTGTTTCAGGTCAATCAATTAACATGATTTCATTATTTGGGCTTATAATGGCCTTGGGAATTGTTGTTGATGATGCAATAGTTGTTGGTGAACACTCTTCTTACTTAAAAACAAAAAGGAAATTAAATAGTACGCAAGCTCCAGTTGTTGCAGCAACTAGAATGTCTATGCCAGTTATATCCGCTATGCTTACAACAGTAGCAGCATTTATTCCGTTATTTATGGTAAAAGGTGTCATTGGTGAAATAATAGCTGCTATTCCTTGGGTAGTTTGTGCAGTGTTAGTTGCAAGTTTGATTGAATGTTTTTTAGTTTTACCGGCACATTTAGCTCATTTTGACAAATCAAATAAAGAAGAAGGTAAATTTAGATTATGGTTTGATCAAAAATTTAATTCTTTTCAAGAAGGTGTTTTTAGGAAATTTGTTGCATTAACTTTTAACTATCGATACGTAACTTTTATGGTTGCGGTAGGAATGTTTGTGGTTTCTATAGGCATGATGTCTGGTGGAAGAGTTTTGTTTAGTTTTTTTCCAACGCCTGAAGCTGATATTGTAATGGCCAACTTTAAAATGCATTCAGGTTCAACGAAATCTCAAACTAAAAAAATGTTAGAAAATATTGAAAAAGGTCTAAATAAAACTTCATCTCAATTTTCTACTTCACCTGGGTTAGTAAAATTTAAAATGTCTACAATGAGTGGGAGAACATTTATATCAAATGGTGCTGGTTCGGACTCTATTGGCAACGATATTCTTGGTTCTATGGTAGTTGAGTTAGTAACTGCTGACAAAAGAAAAATAAGAACAAAAGAATTTATTAGAGTTTGGAAACAAAATGTTGAAACAGTATCTGGTCTGGATAAATTTACAATTAGATCACCTAGTGGAGGTCCTCCAGGAAGAGACCTTGATGTAAGGTTTCAAGGTAAAAATTTAGATACTTTGAAATTAGCTTCAAATGAATTAATAGAAATTGCTAGAACAATACCGGGAGCAACTTCTTTAGATGATAATTTAGAATATGGCGTTCAAGAAAAAAATTTAAGCTTAACAAATAAAGGACAATCTTTAGGGTTGTCTATTTTAGATATTGGTGAACAGGTAAGGTCTGCTATTAATGGAACTATAATTTCTAAATTTCCCAAAGGTGATGAAGAGGTTACGGTACGTTTAAAATTATCTGAGAGTGAACAACTTACAGATATGATTAAAGATTTAAGAATTATTACACCCACAGGTGTTAGTTTTAAACTAAAGGATATAATTAAAATTGATAATAAACTTCCTTTTGCATCTATTAATAGAAAAAATGGTTTTAGAGAGGTAACAATTTCAGGTGATCTTTTCCCTCTTCTTATGAACACCTCTCAGGCCAGGCAATTTTTAATGGAAAACGGACTACCTGAAATTGCTAAAAAATATAATATTACCTATAGATTTGATGGTAAAGATTTAGAACAAAAAGAAACGTTTGCTGATATGGGAACTGGTTCAATAATAGGTTTGTTATTAATCTATTTTATTTTAGCTTGGGTTTTTAAATCTTGGTCAAGGCCATTTTCAATTATGATTATGATACCCTTTTTCATTTATAGGTGCAGTTCTAGGTCATTATTTATTGGGCCTAACGATGTCAATATTATCTATGTTTGCTCTTGTTAGCTTTAGCAGGAATTGTTGTAAACAACTCAATTATTTTGGTATCAACTATTGAAAGAAGATTAGAAGATTTAAAAAATAATGATGAAAACAAAGACAAGGCAAGTGTTATCAATGAATCAATAATAACTGGAGTGGTAGATAGATTTAGACCTGTTTTATTAACTTCACTCACTACTATTGGAGGTTTATCAGCACTTATGTTTGAAACATCATTACAAGCTCAATTTTTGATACCAATGGCAGCAACCATCGTCTTTGGTTTAGGCATAACAGCATTGCTTGTTCTTGTTATTGTTCCGGCTATGATGGGTATAAGTAATGATTTTTCTAAGTTTATAAGAAGAGTTAGAAATAGAGGATAAAATGTCAGATATTAAATATATTAGTGAAGCTTCAGAAAAATTTAATTTATCAAATGTTAACTTTAATAAAGATGGTTTGTTACCAGTTATTTCTCAGTGTTTACATTCTGGAAAAGTATTAATGATGGCATGGATGAATGAACATGCTTTAAGAAAAACAATAGAAACAAATAACATGTATTATTATTCACGTTCTAGATCTAAGCTTTGGAGAAAAGGTGAAACTAGTGGTCATTTTCAAAAGCTACATAAGCTTAGATTAGATTGTGATGGAGATACTTTGTTGGCCTTAATAGAGCAAACTGGTGCTGCGTGTCATACCGGTGCTGAAAGTTGTTTTTTTAAAAATTTTGATGATGGAAAAAATGGTAAATGAAAATAACCCAGGTTCATTTGGAAGTTCTAGAGGTTTATCTAAAAAACCAAAAAAAGATAAAACAAGAAAATCATCGAGCACCAGATGGATTGGTAGACAGCTCAATGATCCTTATGTGCTAGAGACACAAAAAAGAGGTTATAAGTCTAGAGCTGCATTTAAACTTTTACAAATAAATGAAAAATATAAATTTCTTCATCAAGGATTAACTGTTGTTGATCTTGGGTGTGCCCCGGGTGGTTGGCTTCAAATAGCATCTCAAGAAGTAGGATCCACAGGAGGCAAGGAGACAGTTGTAGGAGTTGACTTGCTTCCAACTGATGACATTGCTGGTTGTATTTCGATATTAGGGGATATAAGTGAAAAAAGTATTGGTGATAAGTTGATTAATATCCTTGGCTGTAAACCTAATATTGTTTTATCTGATATGGCAGCCAATACTACAGGACATAGAAAAACAGACCATATAAGAACTACGTATCTAGTAGAAACAGCCCTAGATTTTGCAATCGAAAATTTAGAAAAAAATGGTGTGTTTTTAGCAAAGTGCTTCAAGGGTGGTGCTGAAATTGAGTCTTTATCATTAATGCGAAAATATTTTACAAAGGTAAATCATATTAAGCCTGATGCCAGTAGAAAAGAGTCTGTAGAAGGTTATGTAATAGCTTTAGGCTTCAAAGGAATTTAATGAAGACTAAAATATCTTTGCATAAAAGAAACAAAAGTATATATATAAAAAGCAACGCATATAAAATTTTTTAGTTACAATATTAACTCAAACCTCCAGCGTTGGAAAAATTAAATGATTATTGAAGCCGCTTATACTTTTGATGATGTTTTATTACAACCCGCACATAGCACTTTTGGTCCAGCTGATGCAAATGTAAATACATTTATTACTAAAGACATTAAATTAAACATACCTCTCCTCTCTGCTGCCATGGACACTGTAACTGAACATAGTTTGGCTATTACCATGGCTCAACTGGGTGGGATAGGAGTTTTACATAAAAATTTTACAATAAAAGATCAAGCATCTGAGGTTAAAAAAGTTAAAAAATTTGAAGCTGGCATGGTAGTTAATCCAGTTACTATTAAACCTGACCAAACACTCGGTGATGCTTTCAAATTAATGGAAAAGTATAAAATAAGTGGCATTCCTGTTGTTGAAGGTTCTCAAAATAAATTAGTTGGCATTCTTACAAATAGAGATGTGAGATTTGCAAATGATTATAATCAATCAGTTTCAGCACTTATGACTAGAAATGTTATAACTGTAAAAGAAAATGTTAGTACTGAAGATGCTAGGAAACTTCTTCATACTAACCGTATTGAAAAATTAGTTGTTGTAGATGAAGATAATTTTTGTGTTGGTTTAATAACAGTAAAAGATATGGAAAAGGCCCAGAATCATCCAGATGCCTGCAAAGATAATCAAGGAAGACTTAGAGTGGCTGCAGCCACAGGTGTTGGAAAAGATGGAATGACAAGAGCAGAACAATTAATAGATGCAGGTGTTGATGTTTTAATTGTTGATACAGCACATGGTCATAGTGAAATGGTTTTGGATACAGTAAGGCAAATAGCAAAATTATCTAATACAGTCGCTTTAATAGGAGGGAATGTTGCTACAGGAGACGCAACCCAAGCATTGATAGATGCAGGCGCAAACGGAGTTAAAGTTGGAATTGGTCCAGGTTCAATTTGTACAACTAGAATGATTGCCGGTGTTGGGGTTCCTCAATTGACTGCAATAACAGATTGTTCAAAAGTGGCTAATAAAGCTTCTGTTCCAATTATAGCGGATGGTGGAATTAAGTATTCGGGAGATATTGCTAAAGCAATTGCTGGAGGATCAAGTGCAGTTATGGTGGGTTCACTTTTAGCTGGAACTGATGAAACGCCAGGTGAGGTTTTTTTATTTCAAGGTAGATCTTATAAATCATATAGGGGCATGGGCTCATTAGGTGCAATGGCTAGGGGGTCGGCTGATAGATATTTTCAAGCTGAAATAGAAACCTTGAAATTAGTGCCAGAAGGAATTGAAGGTCAAGTTCCTTACAAAGGGCCATCTGAAAATGTCATTCATCAATTAGTGGGTGGGTTGAAATCAGCTATGGGTTACACAGGTAATAAGAATATAAAAGAAATGCAGAAAAATTGTGTTTTTAAAAGAATTAGTAATGCTGGTCTTAGAGAAAGTCATGTTCATGACGTTACTATAACTAGAGAAGCTCCGAATTATCGACCTTCCTAATGTTAGATCAGGAGCGTATATACTCAATATTAGAACTGTTAAAATTATTTGATAACAGTGATAAGATTGCCAGTAATTTAGTACAAAATTTTTTCCGATCTAGAAAGCATATGGGATCTAAAGACAGGAAGTTTGTATCAAGTAGCTTTTGGAACATATTGAGACATAGATCTAAAATTGGATGGCATTTAACTTTACTAGATATTGAAATCACAAATGAAAGAGAATTATTTTTAGAGTTATTTTTCTTAAATACACGTTATAAAAATAATTTAATAGAAATAAAAAAATTATTATTATTAAAGCTGAAAGACTTTATCAATATTGCTGAAGAAGATTTACATTTTTTGGAAAACTTAAATCTTGCTGGCTTTTACAATAATAAAATGCCTGAACCTGTTTATTATGAGTTACCAGAATATTTAATAACAAGTGTAAAAAAAAATTTCCCAAATGATTGGAAAGAAGTTTTATTATCATTAAATAAAGAAGCTTTTTTTGACATTAGAATAAATAACTTAAAGATAAAATCTCGAGAAGAAATTAAGACTTTATTGCAAGATATAAATGTACCAGTCGAGTACAGTAAATATTCACCTTTAGGAATAAGGCTTTCAAAAAGGTTTCCAATAGAGGGACATCAACTCTTCAAAAATGGCAATATTGAAATTCAAGGAGAAGCCTCCCAATTAGCTTCGTTACTACTTGATGTAAAACCTGGAATGTCAGTTGCTGACATCTGCTCAGGAGCAGGAGGAAAGTCTCTTATCTTAGCAGATATCATGAATAATAAGGGAAGAATCTTATCTCTAGATACTAATAAAAAGAGGTTAGAAAATGCTAGTGTCCGCCTTAAAAGAGCAGGTGTTCATAACGTTGAGAGACGTTTAGTTAAACAAAATTGGAATGTTTCAGGCTTAGAAAATAAATTTGATTTAGTTTTAATTGATGCACCGTGTTCTGGTATTGGAACATGGTCAAGAAGTCCAGATTCGAGATTTAACTTTGATCAAAAAAAATTAAATGATTTAATTAAAATTCAATCAGAACTTTTATCAAAGGCATCAATGATGGTTGCTCCTGGTGGAAAATTAGCTTATATTGTTTGTTCTTTTTTAATAGAAGAGGGGGGTGATCAAATTGAGAAGTTTAAAGAAAATAACAAAATAGAATTTTCTGAAATTAACATGTTTAATATGTGGAACGATACTATTTTACCAATGAATGGCATTGAATATCCATTTCAAAGTGATTTAAAGAAAAGCATTTTAATTAATCCAGCTAAATACAATGTAGATGGTTTTTTTATTTCAATGTTTCAAAGAAGAAGATAATTTAATATGACTTTAGAAAGAAAGAAAATTTATGAGAAATGATGTTGTTTTAATTATAGATTTTGGAAGCCAAGTAACACAATTGATTGCAAGACGTTTGAGAGAATTAAAAGTCTATTGTGAAATACATCCTTACAACAAAATAAATGTCGAATTAAATAATAAGCTCAACCCAAAAGCAATTATACTTTCAGGTGGGCCAGCAAGTGTATTAGATCATGATGCTCCAAGGCCTCCGGATAGTATATTTGATATGGGCGTCCCTATTTTAGGAATATGCTATGGTCAACAAATTATGATGAAGATGTTAGGGGGTAAGGTGACCTCTGGATCTGGCACCTCTGAATTTGGTAAATCGTATGTTAAGCAAAAGAATGGAAAAATAAAGCTTTTAGATGGATTGTTTGACAAGAACGAAACTGAACAAGTTTGGATGTCTCACGGGGATCATGTTTCGGCTATACCAAGCAACTTTAAAGTATTTGGTACATCTGAAAATGCACCATTTGCGATAATTGGTGATAATGAAAAACATTTTTATGCTGTTCAATTCCACCCTGAAGTTGTTCATACATTAAAAGGAAAAATATTAATCAAAAACTTTTTAGATCTAGCTGACATTTCATTTGACTGGACTATGCAGGCTTATAGAGAAAAGGCAATAAATGAAATTAAAAATATTGTTGGTGAAAAAAAAGTAATTTGTGCATTATCTGGAGGTGTTGATAGTTCAGTAACTGCAATTTTAATACATAAAGCAATAGGTGAACAACTAACTTGTATTTATGTTGATAATGGTTTGATGAGAAAAAAAGAAAGTGAAGAAGTGATCAAGCTATACACAGATCATTTTAAACTTAATTTAGTTGCAGTACATGAAGAAAACCTATTTTTGTCAAATTTAGATGGTATATCTGATCCAGAAGAAAAACGTAAAACTATAGGTAAATTATTCATCGAAGTTTTTGAAAAAGAAGCTTTAAAAATAGGTGATGTAAGTTTTTTAGCTCAAGGGACCTTGTATCCCGATGTGATTGAAAGTGTAAGTTTTTCTGGAGGACCCTCTGTAACAATTAAGTCACATCACAATGTAGGTGGTTTGCCAGATATTATGAACCTAAAATTAATAGAACCTCTTAAAGAGTTGTTTAAAGACGAAGTAAGAGCTTAGGTAAGAGCTTGGTATACCTGATAATTTTATCCAACGTCATCCATTTCCTGGTCCTGGATTGGCCATAAGGTGTCCAGGTGCAATTACAAATGAGAAATTAGACATATTAAGGAATGCTGACGCTATTTATATTGACCAGATAAAAAAACATGGTCTTTATAATAAAATATGGCAAGCTTTTGCAGTAATTTTGCCTGTAAAAACGGTAGGGGTTATGGGTGATTCAAGAACTTACGATTATGTTTGTGCATTACGTGCAGTAACTTCTATTGATGGCATGACTGCTGATTACTATCCTTTTGAACACGAATTTTTAAGCGAAACAGCTACTAAAATTATAAATAATGTAAATGGTGTTAATCGTGTAACATACGATATTACATCTAAACCACCTGGTACAATTGAGTGGGAGTGAGTTGAGTGGGAGTGATTGAAGTAATTGATTTTGTTAATAAATTATTATAAATCAAATAAATTTGAAAGGATAAATTGTTAGTGGATAGTTTAGTTAATTCAATTTTTAGGTTTTTTTTACCATCAGAAATCTCTTTAAAAAGTGAAAAAATTTTAAAGAATATTGCTCTAATGCTTGGTATACTTAGTGCTATAGCAATTATTTTTGATTGGTATCCATTAACTATGTTTTTGTCTTTTCCATTTTGTTTAATTTGGATTTACTGTGCTTGGTTACATACCGAACCTCAATTAAAATGGGTTAACTTGATTTTTCTCTTAATTTATAGTTATGGCATTACACGGTATTTTTTAGGAGTGTAAAATTTATTGTTTTACTATAATAATTTAGAGTTTCAAAGTAGTTTCATACTTTTATAATAGATCTTGAATAAACAACACTGACGTACAGTACTCGTATTATTGAGTGGGAGTAGTTATTATAGTGTAAGTTATTGATTTAATTATATTAATTACTTACACATTTGTTTCACATAAAAAATCAATCGTTGATTTAATTGAAGTTTTCTCGTACAGTTACACAGAATGTTGCACAAACGTGTGACTACTGAAAATCATAGTAACTCTGCGAGCAAACTTGGCACTTAAAAAACAAAACTTTGCTGAAGGCGAAATAGCAATATTTGATGAAGCTTGTGTGTACAAGCGAGGCGAGTATTGGCAGTTTCGCTTGTGGTTGCCTTGATGACTGACTGGCATAGTGAGGCGCTGTGCAAATACTTTTGTCTAATTACAACACACAGCACTAGACGTAGAAAAAACGTGCTTCCCAACCTTTCCCAAAATCTATATGATGACACAGACACTTATTCAAAGGAGATGTGTGATGAAATCATATGACGAACTTAAAGCTGAAATGGAAACTATCCAGCAGCAGATGGTTGAAGCTAAGAAGAACGAACGTGCTAACGCACTCAAAGAAGTGAAGCGTCTTTGCAAAGAGTTTGGCTTTACTGCTGGGATGCTTAAAGGTTCATTGGCTGAAGGACGGAAGAAGAAATGAAATTCTCAGAAATTGAACTTCCTTCCAATCGAAAATTTGGGTTTTTCTTTACATTCGTCTTTGCAGTGCTGGCAGCCTATTTCTATTCACTCAGCAATGTAACTTGGGCATATGTATTTATTGCAGCAGCATTGATATTTCTGCTTGTCACGCTGATAAAGAGCGATGCACTTCTACCTCTAACAAGCTATGGATGCGTTTTGGGCTCCTACTTGGCATGATAGTAAGCCCAATCGTACTTGGGATTATCTTCTTTGGCTTGTTCACACCAATTGCAATGTTGATGCGTCTAAGTGGACGCGATGAGTTGCGTTTAAAGTATGCTCAGAAAGTAAGTCACTGGATTTCACGCTGCGAACCAATCAAATCTGAATCATTCAAACACCAGTTTTAATAAAGGCTAATCAAATGGAATTTTTAAAAGAACTTTGGGCATTCTTACGTGTACGTAAAAAACTATGGCTTGCTCCCATCATTATCGTAATGTTGATTCTTGGAGGCTTGCTGATACTTGCGCAAGGTTCTGTAGTAGCGCCTTTCATATACACACTCTTTTAGGAATTGCGCATGTATATCTTAGGTATTTCTGCCTTTTATCACGACAGCGCTGCATGCTTGCTTAAAGATGGTGAGATTATTGCTGCAGCACAAGAAGAGCGCTTTACTCGTAAGAAGCACGATGCTGGCTTCCCTACTCATGCAATTCAGTATTGCTTAAAAGAGGCTGGAATAGCAGCTAAGGATATCGACAATGTCGTATTCTACGAAAAGCCGTTTGTTAAATTTGAGAGATTACTTGAAACGTACCTAGCTTTCGCACCAAAAGGCTTTACAAGCTTCGCTAAAGCGATGCCAGTGTGGATTAAAGACAAACTTTTCAAAAATCAGCTCTCATCAAAGAGTTGAAATCAACGCTTGATGAAAGTGTTGATTGGCGTGAGCGCTTGTTGTTCTCTGAGCATCACTTATCACATGCAGCAAGCGCTTATTATCCTTCTCCGTTTGATAGTGCTGCAGTGCTTACACTTGATGGTGTTGGTGAATGGACAACAACATCTCTTGCATTGGTAAAGGAAGTGATTTAAAAGTTGTGAAGGAAATACACTTTCCTCATTCACTTGGTTTACTTTACTCTGCGTTTACCTATTACACAGGGTTTAAAGTTAACTCTGGCGAATACAAGGTAATGGGTTTAGCTCCATATGGAGAGCCACGCTACGCAGACTTAATACGAGAAAAACTCATCACAGTTGCTGATGATGGTAGCTTCCAGTTGGATATGAGTTACTTTGATTATGCAACTGGCTTAACGATGACAAACAAAAAGTTTGATGCATTGTTTGGTGGTCCACCACGTACGTCTGAGACGGAACTTACGCAGCGTGAAATGGATTTAGCAGCCTCGATTCAAAAAGTAACTGAGGATATTGTGCTTGAGTTAGCCAGGGGAATAGCCAAAGAAACTGGCGAACGTAATCTATGTCTTGCTGGTGGCGTAGCGCTTAACTGTGTTGCAAATGGCATTCTGTTACGCGAAAAAATCTTCGACAATATTTGGATTCAACCAGCAGCTGGTGATGCTGGTGGTGCGCTTAGGTGCTGCTCTTTCACTTGGTATCTACACCACAATAAAGAACGTGTTGCTTCAACTGAACGTGATGCGATGAAGGGCGCTTACTTGGGTCCTGAGTTCACTGATAACGAAATTGAAGCTGAACTACAGCTTGTG